>JAYSXB010000317.1:0-6704 GCA_043717775.1 Arenimonas sp. | reverse complement strand
CGGAAAATAATGAAGTGATTGCACAATTTATCAGCCAACAACAATTGCCGGATTTGCTAAATCGCTATCCGGGTGAATGGCGTGCCGATGAATTGGTGAATGCGCTGCGTCCACTTGCGCCGCGCCTGTATTCAATTGCATCGAGCCGCAAAGCTGTTGGTGATGAAGCGCATCTCACGGTGTCACTACTTGAATATCAAAAAGACGAAAACCTGCGCCGTGGATTGGCCTCGGGTTTTCTTGCTGACCGCGATGCCGGTGAGCAGCTCCCGGTTTTCATTGAACGCAATGAACGCTTTCGCATTCCTGCGGATAATTCACTTGACATCCTGATGATTGGCCCCGGCACTGGCGTTGCTCCTTTCCGCGGCTTCGTGCAGGAACGCAGCGAAGTTGGCGCCATCGGAAAAAACTGGTTGCTATTCGGTGCTCGCCATGCCGCTTCGCAATTCCTGTATCAACTTGAATGGCAAGAAGCCTTGAAGAAAGGCCAGTTACATCGTCTCGATCTCGCATTCTCGCGTGACCAAGCCGAACGCATTTATGTACAACAACGCCTGCGTGAAAACGCGGCCGAAGTTTTTGCCTGGCTAGAAAATGGTGCGCATATTTATATTTGTGGCGCAATTGCGATGGGCAAGGACGTCCATCAGGCACTGCTTAAAATTGTCAGCCAACAGGGCGGCAAGTCGAAAGAAGAGGCAGCCGATTATTTGAGTGATCTGCAACAAGCTGGTCGTTATGCCAAGGATGTTTATTAATCCTATGGGCAGCATTTTCTTTCCAACACAAAAAAATTCTGTCATTCCCGCGCAGGCGGGAACCCAGTGTCGTAAATGGCCTGATACAAAAAGTCACTGGATCCCCGCCTGCGCGGGGATGACGAATAGAAGTTTTATTGGAAATGAATCATGAGTACGCCACTGTCTCCGGTAGAAATTCTGAAAGCAGGTAGCCATGGCTTACGGGGCACGCTGGTCGAAAGCCTGGCCAATCCCATCACCGGCGCCTTGCGTGAAGGCGATGCACAGCTGTTGAAATTCCACGGCAGCTATCAGCAAGATGACCGCGATGTTCGCGAAGAACGCCGCAAACAAAAACTGGAACCCGCCTACAGCTTCATGATTCGCACACGCTTGCCCGGTGGTGTTGCCACGGCGCAGCAATGGCTGGATCTGGATGCACTGGCAACCCTATACGGCAATGGCAGTTTGCGTTTGACCACGCGTCAGGCTTTCCAGATTCACGGCATTATCAAGCGTAATTTGAAACCGACGATTGCCGCGATCAATCAAACCTTGATGGATACTGTTGCCGCCTGCGGTGATGTGAATCGCAATGTGATGGCCAGCGCCAATCCGGTTGAATCAAAAGCTCATGCCGCCGTGTATGCGGCGTCGATCGCGCTGTCGGAATACTTGCTGCCGCACACGCGGGCCTATCACGAAATTTGGCTTGATGAAAAAAAAATCGTCGGTGCCGATGAATCCGAACCGGTGTATGGCCCGACGTATTTGCCACGCAAATTCAAGATCGGCATTGCTGTTCCTCCCATCAACGATGTTGACGTATTCAGCCAGGATCTCGGCTTTATTGCCATTATCGAAAACGGCGAGTTGATTGGTTATAACCTATTGGCTGGCGGCGGCATGGGCAGTACGCATGGCGATGCTCGGACTTATCCACGACTTGCAGATGAACTCGGCTTTATTCGTCCAGAACAATTGATCGCTGCCGCCGAAGCCGTGCTGACCACGCAACGCGATTTCGGCAATCGCAGTGACCGTAAATTATCACGCTTGAAATACACCATTGATAAACATGGTCTGGCCTGGTTTATCGAAGAAATCGAAAAGCGCCTCGGTGAAAAATTACCGCCAGGCCGTGAATATGATTTTGCTCACAGTGGCGATCGTTTTGGCTGGGTTGAAGGTTTTGATGGTCGTTGGCATTTAACTCTACGAATTGAAAGCGGTCGTATTGTCGATACCGAAAAGCAATATGGTTTGACCGGCTTGCGTGCAATTGCAAAAATCCATAATGGCGATTTCCGTCTGACGCCGAATCAGAATCTGATCATCGCCAGTGTTGCCGCCGATCAACGCGATGCGATTGATCTTTTGGTAAAGCAATACGGTCTAGATAATTATCAGCATAGCAGCGCGATGCGTTTATACGCACTGGCTTGCGTGGCATTCCCGACCTGCACTTTGGCGATGGCAGAAGCCGAGCGTTACCTGCCAAGTTTTCTAGATCGCGCTGAAGTGATCCTGAAAAAATATTCGCTGGAACAAGCGCCAATTTTGCTGAGAATTTCCGGTTGCCCGAATGGTTGCTCGCGACCTTATCTTGGCGAAATTGCACTGGTCGGCAAGGCACTCGGACGTTACAACCTGCATCTGGGCGCCGACTTTCAGGGTCGCCGTTTGAATCGTCTATTCAAAGAGAACATTGATGAGGCCGGCATTCTGGAAACGCTGGAACCCCTGCTGCGTGATTACGCTTCGCAGCGTTTGGATAAGGAAGCGTTCGGTGATTATTTATTTCGCTCCGGCGTCTTGTCAGAACCGAAAACCATTGATATGGAGTTAGTGTCATGACCTTGCCCGATCTTGTAACCGCTGCCGAAGATTCCCGCGCACTGGCAGATTTGAATGTGTGGTTGGCAACGCGAAGCGCCGAACAGCGTGTGGCCTGGGCGCTGGAATCTTTATCCGGCGAATTTGCCCTGTCTTCCAGTTTTGGTGCACAGGCTGCCGTGTCATTACATATGCTGACCAGTCAGCATGCGAACTTACCCATCATTTTGCTTGATACCGGTTATCTATTTCCGGAAACCTATCGCTTTGTTGATGAACTGCAAACGCGTTTGAGCCTGAATCTGAAAGTCTATACGCCACAGGTCAGCAGCGCCTGGAATCAGGCCCGCAATGGCGCGTTATGGGAACGTGGTGCAGAAGGTATTCGTCGCTACAACCAATTACATAAAGTCGAACCGATGCAGCGTGCATTGAAAGAATTAAATGTCCGCACCTGGTTCGCTGGCTTGCGCCGCTCGCAATCAACCACGCGCGCGAATATCGATTTCCTGGAATTACGCGACGGCCGCTGGAAAGTGCATCCACTCGCCGACTGGACCGATCGCGATATCTGGACTTATTTACAAGCCCACGACCTGCCTTACAACCCGCTCTGGCATAACGGTTATGTCTCGATTGGCGATACCCATACAACATCGAAATGGGAACCGGGCATGCGCGAAGAAGACACCCGCTTTACCGGTTTGATGCGCGAGTGCGGAATCCATATTTAAGCGTAGGGTGGATCCCGCGCTCTTTGCGGTATCCACCACAAACACTATCGCAATCTGCGGTGGAATCACCAACGGTGTGCCACCTGTTGGTGGTTCCACCCTACGGCTGGACCCGAATTCGCGACGTCGCCCGCAAGCGGCCTCCTACTTCAAACAACGCGCAAAAAAATCTTCGGTCAAGCGATAACGATGCAGGGCATCGCTGCCGCGTAAGCCATGCTTGGCACCGGGATAGGTCATCAATTCAAATGGCGTGCCGCGCTTCTGCAATTCCGACATTAGTTTGGTGGAATTAGTAAACAACACATTGTCGTCGGCCATGCCGTGTATTAATAATAACTTCGATTTCAAACCATCCAGATGGGCAAATACCGTGCTGTCCAGATAACCATCGGGATTGTTCTTCGGTAAATCCATATAGCGTTCGGTGTAGTGGGTGTCGTACAAGCCCCAGTCGGTGACCGGCGCACCGGCAACGCCGCAGGCATAGGTATTGGATGCTTTTGCCAGCAACATCAATGTCATATAGCCGCCATTTGACCAGCCATAAACGCCGATTTTATCGGCCTGCACATACGGCAATGTTTTCAGATAGTCGATGCCGCGTAATTGATCGATGACTTCGACATTGCCCTGTTGGCGAAATAGCGCGCTGCCAAACTTCAAGCCGCGACGCGGTGTGCCGCGGTTATCAATCGAAAAAACAAGATAGCCATGCTGCGATAAATATTGATTGAAAAAGGCATCGGCACGCCCCGGCCAACTATTGATAACGGTTTGTGCCGCAGGGCCACCATAAACAAAAACCACGACAGGGTATTTTTTAGCCGGATCAAAATCCAGCGGCTTGATCACGCTGTAATGCAGGGTTTCACCATCGGCGGCCCTCAATTCGCCGAATTCGGTTTTGTCATGCGCGGCCCAATATTTTTGGTACGGATGCTTCGCATCAATCGTATTGTCGATCAAGCTAGCTAACTTATTGCCGTCGGCGCGATACAGCTCCGCTTGCGGCGGTGTTTGCGTATTCGACCAGACATCAACATAAACACTTGCATCATCCGAGAACGTGGCCAGGTGCATGCCGTTGATCTTGCTTAACTGTTCTGGTGCACGACCATTAAAATCGGTCCAGTAAACATGCCGCTCACGCACCGTGGTTTTGGTGCCGCTGAAATAAACCCGCTGCAGTTTTTCATCGACGGCGAGCAAGTCATCCACTTGCCAGTCGCCTTTTGTCAGATTTTTTAATAATTTTCCATCGTGCGCGTGCAGACTTAAATGCATAAAGCCGGATTTTTCTGATGACCACATAAAGCGGCCGTCTTTCAGGAAATGCAGATTGTCATGCAGATTGATCCAGCTCTTGCTGGTTTCCTGCAATAAGCTGGTTTGTTTGTTATTCGACAAGTCCACTTCGATTAAATCGAGCAGTCGCTGCTCGCGATTCTGGCGCTGGAATGTCAAATGCTGTGCATCACGCCACTGCACGCGGGCGAGATAAATATCTTTCTCTGCACCTAGATCAATATTCGTGATCTGCTTTTTATCTGCCGATAAATTCACCACTTTCAGTTCAATCAGCACATTCGCATCGCCAGCCGCCGGATAACGCTGTTCGACAATATCGGTGCGGTCAGGATAAATTTCAAAGCGTTTTTGCACCGGCACCGGGCTTTCATCGATACGCGTGAAGGCAATGGCAGAATCATCCGGCGCCCACCAATAGCCGGTATGGCGATTCATTTCTTCATCGGCCACAAATTCGGCGATGCCGTTGGCAATGACATCGGAGGCGTCTTTTGTAATTTGAATTTCAAAATTATTTTTAAGATCAATGACCCAAAGATTACGTTCGCGAATAAAACTCACGAAGCCGCCTTTCGGTGAAATTTTAGGATCCGTTGCAAAGCCTTTGCCTGAGGTGATTTTCCTCGCGCTGGCTAGGGCTAAATCGTATAAATACAACTCGCCGCCAAGTGGAAACAACAAAGTATTGCCATCGCTGCCCCATTGGTAGTCAACAATGCCGGAAAAAGCAGCGATACGCTGCCGCTCACGCCGAGCCTTTTCTTCATCCGACAAAACTTCAACGCCGGCAATCAGTTTTTTTGAATCGACTAATAACTGGGTCTTGCCGGAAGCGATATTGTATTCCCACAAATCCAGTTGATTCACCGAATCGGCCTTGCCGCGCAAAAACGTAACGCGCTTGCCATCTGGCGATATTTTCGCATTATTCAAACTCGGGCCAGATAAAGAGGCGCTGCCGGTAATGGCTTCCAGCGTGAGTTTTTCTGCGTGCGCCGTCGTCGTCATAAGCATTGCCAAGCTAAGGAATAATGTTTTCATGGATTGTTCGCTGTCGATATGCCAAAGAGATTTTTTTTCATTTCCGGCGTCATTTCACCGACGCGTTTATAGCTTTCGCCGACGGCATAGGCTTTTTGTGTTGCGGGCCGCTCTTTTATCGCATCATGCCAGCGCTGCACGTTCGGATAATTTGCCAAATCAACATGATGCCAGTCATGTGCTACCGCCCAAGGGTAACAGGCCATATCGGCAATGCTGTATTGGTCGGCAATAAATTCGCGATTTTCCAGATGCTTATTCAACACGCCATACAAGCGTTCGGTTTCGCGTTGATAACGATCAATGGCATACGGGATTTTTTCTGGTGCGTAGCGGGTGAAGTGATGATTCTGCCCCAACATTGGGCCAAAGCCGCTCATTTGCCAGAACAGCCACTCCGTGCTGATTTTTTTCTGGCGAATATCTTTCGATAAAAACTGGCCGGTTTTTTCTGCGAGATATAGCAGAATCGCCCCCGATTCAAATACAGAAATTTTTTCACCACCATCGGCAGGTGCATTATCAATAATCGCGGGCATTCGATTGTTCGGCGAGAACGCTAAAAACTCTGGTTTGAATTGATCGCCAGCACCAATATCGACCGGCGTTATTTGATAGGGAAGCCCGGCTTCTTCCAGAAATAAAGTAATTTTGTGGCCGTTTGGTGTCGGCCAATAATAAAGATCAATCATGATAAATAACCTCCATCCACCGCGAGGCAGGTGCCGGTGACATAACTGGCGGCAGGCGAAGATAAAAATAAAACGGCAGGTGCAATTTCATCGGGCTGCGCGCTGCGGTTCAACGGAATCAATTGCATCATCATGCCCATCAGTTTCGGATTGGAAGTAATCGCCGAGGCAAATTTGGTGTCGGTTAAACCCGGCAGCACCGCATTGACGCGAATTTTGTAGGCTGCTAATTCTTTTGCAAAACCTTCGGTCATATTCACGATACCGGCCTTGGTCATCGAATAAATACCCTGGCCCGGTGCAGCGCGTTTTGCATTCACCGAGGCAATATTCACAATGCTGCCGCC
>JAYSXB010000316.1:0-6761 GCA_043717775.1 Arenimonas sp. | reverse complement strand
CGCGCCTTACGGCGCTCCCACGAATTTCCAAATTATCCAATCAGTCCACATAAACGGTTTTGATATTCATGAACTCGTGAATACCATGTTCGGCCAACTCGCGACCGAAGCCGGAAGACTTTGTGCCGCCGAATGGCAGGCGCACATCGCTACGAACTTGTGCATTGACAAAAGTAGCACCAGCCTTGATGCGGCGTGCAATATTCTCGCCACGTTTTTTATCTTTGGTCCAGACGCTGGCGCCGAGTCCAAATAGAGTATCGTTGGCAACATGTACGGCTTCATCGTCGTCTTTAACGCGGATAACGCTGGCCACCGGCCCGAATAACTCTTCGCTGTACGCTGGCATGCCGGGCTTTACGTTATCGAGAATCGAAGCCGGGTAATGCGATGCACCTTTGCCCAGTTCGCAGCCAATTAAAACTTTGGCACCTGCCTTGATGCTGGCTTGTACTTGAGAATGCAATTCATCACGTAAATCAGCTCGCACCATCGGTGCGAGTGATGTTGAAGCAAGATTGGGGTTACCAATTTTTAGCTTGCTGGCAGCTTCAACGAATCTACTCACGAAGGTATCGGCAATTTTTTCGGTCACAATAAAGCGCTTGGCGGCAATACAGGTTTGTCCGGCATTACTGAAACGCGATGCGACCGCAATCGGAATTGTTTTATCGAGATCGGCATCATCGAGCACCACAAACGGATCACTGCCGCCCAATTCAAGCACACATTTTTTAAGATGCTTACCGGCAGTCGCTGCAACCGAGCGACCTGCGCGTTCGCTGCCCGTCAAGGTGATGGCATGTACGCGCGGATCAGCGATCACCGTTTCGGCCATGGCATTATCGATATGCAGCACGCCGAAAACGCCATCGGGAATACCGGCTTCTTTCAAAACATCGGCAATGGCATCGGCGCAGCGTGGCACATTGGTCGCGTGTTTAAGCAAGGCAACATTGCCTGCCATCAAGCCGGGTGCAAGAAAACGGAATACCTGCCAGATCGGAAAATTCCACGGCATGATCGCGAACACGCAGCCGAGCGGTTCATACGTGACATAGCTGAGCGTGGCTTCAGTCTTGATATTGCTATCACGCAAATAATCGATGGCATGCTGTGCGTAGTATTCGCAGGCAGCGGCGGATTTTTCTATTTCTGCCAAGGCTTCACCATGCAGCTTGCCCATTTCAGCCGACATGGTATTGGCGATTTGCTCTTTCTTTGAACGCATGACGGCCGCTACGCGCTGCAGAATTTCTCCGCGCTGCTCCAACGACAATGCAGACCATGCAGGAAAAGCGGCAGCAGATTTTGCCAGCACGAGTTCAACTTGCGCCGCATTGATGTAGTCGTAACGGTAATCGACTTGGCCAGTCCAAGGGTTGGTAATTTCAACAGTCATAAATCCTACTCACCTTTCTGCAAAGCTAATTGAATATCACGTTGGCGACGTTTTTCTTCGCGAGAACTAATCGCCCAGGCCGCGACGGCGGTGAACGAGACTACGGCGACAATAATGGAAGCCAGTGCGTTAATTTTTGGGTTCAGGCCCATACGCACAGTCGAGAAAATTTTCATCGGGAGCGTGGTTGCATCCGGGCCCGCGACAAAACTGGAAATCACCACGTCGTCCAATGACAGCGTGAAAGCCAGTAGCCAACCCGAAACTAGAGCAGGAACAATAATAGGCAAAGTAATGACGAAGAATATTTTTAGTCGATTCGCGCCCAAGTCCATCGCGGCTTCTTCGAGCGACTTATCAAGTTCGGCCAAACGCGATGAAATGATCACAGTGACGAAAGCCATGGTGAATGTAACGTGCGCAATCCAGATCGACACCATGCCTTTGGGTGACATACCAAAGGGTGCAAATAAAGTGACGAACATCAATAGCAGCGCCAGTCCAGTAACGACTTCAGGCATCACCAAAGGAGCCGTTATCAAGGCCCCGAATAAGGTCTTGCCGCGAAATACCTGGAAGCGCGTCATGACTAAGGCGGCCAATGTTCCTAGCACCACGGCAGCCGTTGCCGAAGTAAAGGCAATTTTCAAACTGACCCAAGCGGCTTTCAGCATTGAGTCATCATTCATCAAGGCTTCGTACCATTTCAATGAAAAACCGGACCACGAAGTTGATAGTCGTGACTCATTGAACGAAAAAACCACCAGCAGCACAATCGGTAAATATAAAAACAGAAACCCAAGGCCGAGAAAACTGCGACCAAACCAACTGACTTTATGAGAAGAGCTGCTCATGCGATGCGGCCCTCCAATTCTTTCTGCTGGTATCTATGAAAAATAATGATCGGGATCAGCAGCAGGATCAGCATGATGATGGCTACGGCGGATGCCATTGGCCAATTACCGGCACTGAAAAACTCGCTCCACAACACGCGGCCAATCATCAACGTACCCGGCCCGCCTAATAATTCCGGAATCACGAACTCGCCGACCGCTGGAATCATCACCAACATGCAGCCGGCAATAATCCCTGCTTTCGACATTGGCAAGGTGATGGTTAAAAAAGCTTTCCAGGGTTTAGCGCCCAGGTCATAGCCCGCTTCCAGAAGCCGCATATCGAACTTCACCAGATTGGTGTAAAGCGGCAAAATCATGAAAGGCAGATAGGCATAAACAATGCCGATGTAAGCGGCGATTGGGGTGTTCATTATTTGCAATGGGCTGTCAATAATGCCAACCGACATCAGGACTTTATTAAGCAAGCCATTGGTTTGCAAGATTCCAATCCAGGCATAGATACGAATCAAAAATGAAATCCATGAAGGCAACACGACGAGCATCAAACAAATATTTCGCATTGAAGGCGACATGCGCGCAATGGTGTAAGCCATTGGATAACCAATCAGCAAACATAAAAAAGTCGAGATAGCAGCTATTTTCAAGGAGCTTAGATAAGCTTCAACATAAAGCGAATTAGTAAACAGTTCAATGTAGTTGGCCAAATTCAACTTGAGCATCAAGCCCTCATCGACATATTCCATCACCGGTGTGTAAGGAGGAATTGCGACAGCCTGCGAGCTGAAAGAAATTTTCAGCACGATGAGGAAGGGTATTGCAAAGAATAACAGCATCCAAAAATACGGAATGGAAATCACACCCCAGCGTGGGTGTGGCAACAATTTTCGGGTCAGAAATTTTGGTAGGTTCATGTGGTCAGCACCACACCGGCATCATCTCCCCATGACACCCACACAGGGTCGTTCCAGGTAAAGTTTTCGCTAGCCCAGCGTTTTCGATTGGCAAAATGCGCCATGATTTTGAAGCCACTCAGTAGCCGTACGTGATAAACCGAATGACTGCCGAAATAAGCGATGTCTTCAACAATACCCTGCGCTTTATTGTGTTGTTGATTCGGCTGGTCTTTACTGATGCTGACTTTTTCTGGCCGCACGGCAAACGCAACTTGCTGACCTTCAAAGCCGCTGATGCCGTGGCCAATATAGACGGTGTCGGGCAATGCGTCGGAACGAATCGTTACGAAATCGGCTTGGTCGTCTTCGATCTTGCCTTCAATCACATTAAGCGAACCAATGAATTCGGCAGCGAAACGGCTGGTCGGTTGTTCGTAAATTTCATCGGGTGTTCCGACTTGGCGAATATGGCCGGCGTCCATCAGGGCAATACGATGCGCCATGTTCATGGCTTCTTCCTGATCATGGGTGACCATAACGCAGGTAACGCCGAGGCGTTCAATAATATTGACCAGTTCCAATTGCATTTGTGAGCGCAGTTTTTTATCGAGTGCGCCCATGGGTTCGTCGAGTAATAAAAGTTTCGGACTTTTCGCCAATGAGCGGGCCAGCGCTACTCGTTGTTGCTGGCCGCCGGAAAGTTGATGTGGTTTGCGTTTGGCAAATTTATTCATTTGCACAATGCTCAACATTTCTTCGACGCGTCTTGCGATGGCGTCTTTCGCCATGCCGTCCTGTTTCAAGCCAAAAGCGATGTTTTGTTCAACTGTCATATGCGGAAATAAGGCATAGGACTGGAACATCATATTGATCGGACGATCGTAAGGCTGCAGATCATTGATGATCTGTCCGTCCAATTCAATTTTTCCGGAAGTCGGTTTTTCAAAGCCCGCCAAGCAACGCAGCAAGGTCGATTTGCCACAACCAGAACCGCCTAATAGTGCAAAAATCTCGCCTTTTCGAATCGAAAGATTGACCGAATCAACCGCCACAAAGCCATCAAACTCTTTGCGAACATCAATAATGCGAAGGTAATTTTCGCTACCTAGCTTATCCGTTCGCGAAACGTGATCCGAGCTTGCAGTGGCCATTTCAGCACTCATAATTATTTTCCATCGAAAAAAAGGGCAAGTGCGATTACGATTGCGATCGCACTTGCCCGTGAAGATTAATTGGTGGTTTTAAGCGCAGTCCAGACCGCCGTATATTTTTTACTCACTTCAGGCGGTAGAACAGCCAGGCCATACAATTTTGTATTGATGGTTTCTTTAGTCGGGCTAATCATCGGGTCACCTGTTATGCCTTTGTCTAGCAATGCTGTTGATGCCGCATTGGCATTGGGGTATGAAACAAAGTTCGATACTTCCGCAATAATTTCAGGGCGCATCAGGAAATTAAGAAATAAAAGAGCGTTCTTTGGATGCTTGGCCGTTTTTGGAATCGCCATCATGTCGAACCACATCGCCGAGCCTTGGGCTGGAATACTATAGCCAATAGTGACGCCATTTTTTGCTTCGGCAGCACGCGCTTTGGCCTGAATAATATCTCCAGACCAACCCACCACGATGCAAACATTACCGCTCGCCAAGGATTCAATGTATTCAGACGAATGGAAATTGGTGATGTAGGGTCGCAGGCTTTCAAGTTTAGCGGCAGCTTTATCAATCACCGCCGGGTCAAAACTATTGGGGTCTTCGCCCATAGCGTACAAAGTGGTGGGAATAATTTCGGAAGCGGCATCTAGAAAGGTAACGCCACAGCCTTTTAGCTTCGCAAGATTCTCAGGTTTGAAAATCAAGTCCCAACTATTGACGACATCGGTATTGCCGAAAATCTTGGTGATTTTTTCGACATTGTAGCCAATGCCCGTTGTGCCCCATAAATACGGCATAGCGTGGGCATTGCCGGGATCAACATCGGTCAATTTGCTCAATAAATTGGTATCGAGGTTTTTCCAATTGCTGAGCTGGGCTTTGTCTAATGGCTGATAAGCACCGGCTTTAATTTGACGACCAAGAAAAGAAGAAGATGGCACTACAATGTCGTAGCCGGTGTCGCCTGCAAGTATTTTTGATTCCAGCGTTTCATTGCTGTCCATTTCATCATAGGTCACATCGATGCCGGTTTCTTTTTCAAATTTTGCCACCGTGTCAGGCGCGATATAATCGGACCAGTTATAGATGTTCAATACTTTTTCTTCTGCGGCTGGGGCACCGGCAGTAGCAGTAACGGCGGGAGCAGAAGCTTCCTTGCTACCGCATGCAACGAGAGTTAGTCCGGCGATTGCTAATGTTAAAAGACGTAGTTTCATAACACCTCTCACTTAAGTTAGAAATAATGTGACGACAGGAATCACTCGATGACAGACCATTTACCTCGTTAAAGTTTTAAAGCTTCAGCTGTTTGATTCAAGGATTTCCAGGCTTTTTCAAATAATTCATCAATTTGCTCACGCGCAATAATAAGCGGCGGCGAAAGCAGCATAGCATCCCAAGTAGCACGTAATATTAGACCGTTTTTAAGGGCAATATCACGGCATAAAGACCCGACCTTACCCCGGTCTTCAAAGTAAGCACGGCTGGGCTTCTTGGGCACCAGTTCCAGCGCACCGACCATGCCGACAATACGTGCCTCACCAACCAGCCGATGCTCACCGAGCGCTTGCCAACGCTGGGCCAGATAAGGGCCGGTATTACTCTTGATATTTTCGATAATTTTTTCGTCTTGCAAGATACGAATATTTTCCAAGGCCACAGCCGCACAGACCGGATGGCCCGAATAGGTGTAGCCATGAGCGAGCTCGCCACCTTTGTCTCGCAGTACATTGGCGACGCGATCATTAAACATTACCGCGCCAAGAGGAATGTAACCCGAAGTGATACCTTTTGCTAAAGTCATGATGTCGGGCTGAATACCGAAATATTCCGAGCCAAACCAATGCCCGGTTCGCCCAAAGCCGCAAATCACTTCGTCGGCAATTAACAATACATCGTACTTGCGACAAATGCGCTGAATTTCTGGCCAGTAATTCATGGGTGGAATAAATACACCTGCCGCACCTTGAATCGGCTCACCAATAAAACCGGCCACGCGATCAGGTCCAAGCTCAAGAATTTTTGCTTCCAGTTCCTGGGCACGCTGCATGCCGAACTCTTCCGGCGATAAATCACCGCCTTCACCAAACCAATAAGGTTGATTGATGTGATGAATATTCGGAATCGGCAAGCCACCTTGCGAGTGCATGCCCTTCATACCACCAAGACTGGCGCCAGCGACAGTTGAACCGTGATAGCCATTAAAGCGGCCAATCAAAATATTTTTTTCGGGTTGATCTTGCACTGCCCAAAAATGTCGCACCATTCGCAAAATAGTGTCGTTGGCTTCGGAACCGGAATTGCTGAAGAACACATGATTTAAATCACCCGGCGTGAGCTCGGCGAGTTTTGCGGCTAGATGCACGGTCGGCTCGGTCGTGCAGCCAAAAAAACTATTGTAGTAAGCCAGTGTTTCCATTTGCTTGGCAGCGACTTGGCCCAATGTTTTTCGGCC
>JAYSXB010000315.1:0-6800 GCA_043717775.1 Arenimonas sp. | reverse complement strand
ACCGGCTGGAACACATATTCCAACTGGCCCCGTAAATTGTATTGCGACACTTCTACTTGCTCGCTACCACTAAAAATGGCACGGCGGATGGTGGCATTACCGGCGGCGTCGTAACCCTGCACGTAACTAATGTCCTGGGTGCCTAATAAAATCTGGCCGTTCACCAGTTTGCCGTTCGCCACCAGAATGCGGTTCTCGCCGTCATAGGTAAACCAATAGCCTTTTTGAGCAGCGGCCGCCGAGTAAGTGGTGACCGGTGTGGACCCCATGCCGCCGCCGGTGCTGTTACGACCAGCCCATTCAACAATAAAGTCGTCAGTGATAAACAAACCGGCCGGGTCGCTGGCCTTCACGCGAACCGTGACATTGCCACCGAAGGGTGCCAACGGATCGTCTGCCGGCGGGTTACCGCTGAAAGTGCGGGTGACCGGATTAAACACTAACCAGCTCGGCAACGCGGCGCCACTGCTCAGGGTGGCGGTGTAGGTCAGTAAGTCGCCATTGCTGTCGGTGAAATTGTTGGTGGCAAACGTATAGTTAAGTGCCTTGCCGAACTGCACAAACTGGTCCGGCAAAGGGGTCGCTATAATCGGCGCGACGTTGCTGGCACTGATGACATTCAGAGTGAAACTCATCGGTGTGCTGGTCACGCCGTCGCTGGCGGTAACGGTAACGGTGAAAGTGCCAATGCTTGTTGCAGTACCGCTGAAACTAGGCGTGGCAGGAGTAAAGTTAATGCCTGCAGGCAGACCACTAACACTATAAGTGAGCGTGCCGCCATTAACATCAGTAAATGTGCCCGCCGGAATAGTGTAATTCCAGAGCACATTTTGCGTAATGTTTTTGGTGCTGACCGGGGTAGCGATTTTTGGCGCCGCATTTACCGTAAGGGTAAAGTTGCCGCTAGCAGTGGTTGTGGGGCCGTCACTGCCTTTTACGGTAATGGTGTAACTGGCTTGGGTAATGTTACTGAGCGTGCCGGTAATGCGGCCAGTGAGCTTGTCGATGCTCAAGCCGATTTGCGAAATGGCCACCGTACTGCCGCCAATGACGGTGGTGGCGGTGTAAGTCAAAATATCGGCGTTGGCGTCGGTAAAGGCATTGACAGGCAATACAAAATCAACCGCTTGTCTTTCTATGCCGGTGCGGCTTGGCAAACTGCCGGCGGTATACGCCGTTGCGGTGTTGGTGGCCGCTACCGTGGTAAAGCTAAATTCGTTAGACACCGCTGTGCGACTGCGCTCATCGCTCACATAGATAAGAAAACGGCTTACTTTACCGGTGGTGGCTTGCGCGGTACCGGTAAGGGTTCCATTAGCGGTATTGATGGAGGCCCAGCTTGGCAGGCCAAACTCCTGGTCTTGCCATCCCCACATGCCGGTACCATCGCCCGTTTCAATCCAATATTTGGTATAAATAATTTCGCTGGCGCTATACACCAGCGTGTCGGCGTCGGCGTCGGTAAAAGTATTGCTTGTAAGCGGAATACTGAAATTACGCCCAACATTCAGGTTTCTATTGGGAACGGTAAGTACGCGAACAGGTGCAACGTCGGCGCGCACGACCAAGTTCAGTGTTCTGGTTCCAACGGCACCACTGGCATCGGTAGCACGCACATCAATATTGAAGCTGCCCACTTGCGGGGCAAGCGTTGGCTGCCCGCCAAAAATCAGCATGCCCCGTGTACTGTCATAGGTCATGGTTAACCATTGCGCACTCGGATTATTAGTGCCGAAGTTCAGGCTATAACTAAGAGTATCGGCGTCCAGATCATTAAAAATACTGGCGGCCGACACTTCATAAAAAAACGTGGTGTTCAACTTCGCTGTTGGCGGCGCGAAAGCCACTGCCGAAGTCGGCGTACTGTTTTGCCTAATGGTCAATGCCAGCGTTTTACTGGCAGTACTTTGGCCATCACCTGCAAAAATGCGTACGGTTACAACGGTGTTGTTGGGATAGGTTGTTGGTGGCACACCGTTTAATTTGAGAACCGGTTGCGACCCATTGTAGTCCACAGTAAAGCTTAGCCATGAAGGTAGTGGCGCGCCACCGTCAAGGGTTGCCGTGTAGGTTAATGCATCGGCATCGGCGTCGGTGAACAAGTCCGGGGCGTTCGCTTGCCAGCTCATCGCGCGCTGGGTAATGACGGTTTGTGAGGCCAAAAGCGGCGCTGTTGCCGTTGTCGGCAAGTTTGCTTGCACTTGAATGGCAATGTTTTTGGTCGCACTGGCATTCATTTGATCGCGAGCGACCAATGACAAATTGAGCGTTCCTGCATTGGCCGCTGTTGGCGTACCATACAGTCTTAGTCGGCCGGGTATTGAGGTGTCCAGCTGCAGCCAAGCGGGCAGGCTAGTGCCAAGACTTAGCGTTAAAATGTCGCCGACATCGCTGTCTTTGAAAAACATCTCAGGCGTTAATTCCAGACTGAAAGCGCGGTCAAAACGAGCGATGGTGGTGTAAGGCGTTCCCGTTACCGTCGGCGCACTGTTGTTGACAATACTTAAAACAAAATCTGTCGAAACGGTTTGGTTAGAGCCGGTGGTGTCAGTGGCTTTTAGACGCACGGTAACATTAGTACCAATCGCCGCACTGGAAATACTGTCGATATTGAAAACCAGGCGACCGTTATTATCGACGCTATAGCTTAACCAGCTTGGCCGAGCACTTTCGACACCATTGATCACTTGCACGACCGTCAAACTTAGCGGGTCTAATTCGCGATCACGGAAGACGTCGCTCACCAGCACATTGAAACTGGTCGGCGTGCTGACACGAACATTGCGGTTATCAATCGGGTTGACCAAATAAGCCGAGGTATTGGTCATGGCAATGGGTGGTGCGCCCGCAGCAAAGGCACCGTCGGCCGATACCCGACGGCGGTTGCCGACCGCGTCGTAGTCATACCACAAGTCCAGAATACGCTTGACGGTAACATTGCTGCCGTCTTGTTCAATGTCTTGGGTAACGCGTTGCAAACGGTTATGACTGTCGTACGTCATGCGGGTAGCTGCAGTCAAAGCTTGACCGTTGGCGTCAAGCGTAATGGTGCGCTCAAGAATACGATTGCCGCCGGCGTCGTAGTTGTAGCTGTATATTTTGTTGCCTTCTTTTATCTCACGCACGGTGCCGTTGAGATAAAAGCTGGTTTGTCGCAGGCCTGTGGTTAGCACTGAACTTTGTGTCGGCGTAGTTAATAGCAGGCCGCCAAAGTTGTAACTCGATGTGGTAATGGCCGTGTTATTTTCGGTCCAACCAGTGCTCTGCTCAATTTGCGCGCCCGAAAGCGCGTGATAATTGTAGTTGTAATCAATACCACTGAGGTCGTTGTAGTCTCTTACCCGCCCAAAGGCATCGTAGTTCCAGCTTTGTTCATGCAGGTAAGCAACGCCACCCAATTCTTCGGCATCGGTGACGCTCGCGCGTGTGTAAGGGTATGGTGTACGGCCACTGATGATGGTGGCTGCTGTTTTTCCATCGGGATCGGTCGCTGTTACCTGCAAATACCATCCATCAATGGGCGGGTTCCCGGTAAAAGTACGGGTGGTGGCATTAAATTGCACCCAATCGGTGCCGACGATATTGCGATACTCCCAATGGGCTGGATTGGTCGTAATATACCGCTGGGATTCCGCATCCAATTCCGTCGTCGCTGCCACGTAATAGCCAATTTGTCCGGTATAGGTCAGTGTTTGGTTGCTTGGGTCGCCAAAAGCGGTTGCCGGGATCTGTAAGTTCAGGCTTTGGCCCGAGGCAATGAGTTGATCTGCAATGCCTTCACGGGCGAAGGGTTTTCCGACCAAACTGGCCAAAACGGGCGAACTTATGGTGGTATTAATTCTGATTTCGACACCGGTGGAAGGTACCGTGACGACAATCGAAATATAATAATCAGCATTGGCCGTCGGTGTGCCGGTGATAGTCCGATTGTCAGCCGCTAGGGTGAATTCCGTGCTGGCTTGGTACTGGATTCCAAAGCTGGTGCCAACTTGTTTGTAAACTTCTAACCGATAATTCAGTGCTTCGCTGCCAACGACTGTGACGTAGTTGGCTGGCATGGTGAATTGGAAAAGCTGATCAGGTGCCGCCATAAAACTGGTGGGTAGACCACCGGCATAGACCGGCAGCAGGTTTTGCTGAAGCGAATAATCGGACAGCGCATTGGTTTCGCGAATTTTATTGCCCATCGCGTCGTAGCCATATTCCATGACCACGCCCATGGCGGTTTGGCTGCGAATTAAAAGACCACGGCTGTCGTAGTCGTAGCGCACCGTATTGTTGAGCGCATCGGTCACTCGTAAGCGCTGGCCATTAATATCAAGCGCATATTGTTCTTGTACATTACGACTACGCACCAGGCCCGATGGCAGGAAATCACCAACAGCGGTAACGCGGTCCATGCGATCCATGTCAGTAAAACGCATATACCCGATGGCATTTTGTGTCAGGCGCTGACGACCAAGTGCATCGTAGGCAACCCGATTGATTTGCCCTAAACCGTTCTTGGTCGATAGCGTGCGATTGGCACTGTCAATTTCGTTGGTTCTGACAACCCCGTTGGCGTCCTTGCTACCTATTTGTCTGCCAAGTGCATCATAAAACCATTGGTTGACAGGGCGTTGCCAGCTGCCCGTTCCCGCTTCTGTCAGCACCAGTACTAGCGGGCGTTGTTCGTAAATGATTTGATTCAGCTGGTTATATTGATAGTTGGTTTGATAACCACGCGAATCGATCACTTCCACCAAATTGCCCCAGCGGTCAAAACGCTGAATGATGGAATTTGAAGCGGCGATGTCGGTAGATGCCGTGGGCACCTGAACCACGACGCTGCGTCCAAGACGATCAACTTGTTGACGCGTAGTGGCGTCGGCCACCAGTGTTAAAGACGTTGATACTTTGTGTGTTTCAAAAACCTGATGTCCGGCCAAATTGTAGCCAAAGGTACGCGGAATGCCACCCTCTGCAACGCTGGCAATCAAGCGACCAGTGTTGTCATAAGTAAAGCTTTGGGCGTCGACAAGGCCGTCATAAGTTTTTGTAATAGCCTCACCAAAACCGTTGTAGCCAACGCGCTCGGCGGTATCGATAGTGAAGCTTTCATTGACATATTGCGTGGCGGAATTATCGGCAACCGCCAGATCAACCCCGTTAACCTTTATGAAATGGAAGCGTGTAGTGACCGTGCTTAATTGGCGCCCTGTTTTATCGTAGGTGTAATCGGTTTCAACACGATCACTGCGACCATTGTTGCGAGTCAGCAAATAGACTTGCTTGGTCATGGCATCGGCTTGGTCATAAAAGCTGGAACGAATATTGCCCTCGGCATCTTTTTCCCAAACCGATCTGCCTTGGCGGTCATAGCGAATGGTTTGCACGGCGTCCTGGGGATCTGTTACAGGTGCGGCAACACCGACGACACCATTGGCGTAGCGACGGATTTGCACCGCATTACCGAACGCGTCGTAAGACATTTCCGTAAAAGGCGAAACTACGCGATACAAACTGGCCGACGTCAAATCAAGATTGCTTTGTGTCTGCAACAAAGTTTGTGCGTTATCAACCAATACACTCCGCTCAGATTCGCGAACAGAAGTGCTGCGGCCCAGAGCGTCATACTGCATTCGTGTTGCAACGCCATCGACAGTATTGCTCAATACTTGGTTGATAGCATCGTATTGAATAACCGAGGTGACATCGCGCACATCCTGGGTGCCGTCAAGACGGTGATAACGACGAGCGCTTGTTTCCGAAACCTTGCGACCTAAAGCGTCGTACCCAATCGTGGTAATGCGATCCAGACCAGTCGTCACGTCGCCAGCAGCAGGAATACTTGGCAAGGTAGCGACGTTTAAACTTGTCGTGTTGATAGCACGTGCGTATTCGGTAGATGACACGACTTCATCAAGAGCATTGTAGGTGATCGTGGTGACGTAACCTTCGGCATCTACACTGATCGTCTTGCGACCCAAGCTATCGTAGTAATGAAACGTATTGGCCCAGGTGGTCGCGTCGAGCTGCAGCGATTCTTTGACCAACTGACCAAAGGCATCGTATTGGTATTGGGTTGTCGGTGAGGCACTACCAGACGCCACACCCAGATTACTGTAGTAGGCCACCGAACTTTGTTGTACTTGGGTTTTCAGGCCACGCGCATCGTAAGTGGTCGTCAAGATACGATTGTTCGGATCAGTCGTAGACACGCCACCGAGCACTTGAGCGGATGTCATAGCGTTACCCGCCAGCCATCCGGCGGTGGTAAAGGCGGTGCCGGTGGTCAGTAGTTTGCTGGCAAAACGGGTCAAACCAGTTTGTTCACTGTAACTGTTGTAGCTATAGCTGGTGACGTAACCTTCGGCATCAATGTCGTAGGCGACTCGTCCGAGAGAATCATAGGTTTTGTAGGTGTAGTTACCACGCACATCTTTTTGTACGACGGCTTGATTAAGACTGTTGTAGGTGACTTCCGTGGTCGGCGTGGTACCGAGTGCGACCAACTGATTGGTCGCTGTATCGATTTTGTAGGCATCCGGGAAAATCGTCTTGATTTGATTGCCACGGGCATCGTATTGATAGCGGGTAACACGGCGTTCCAGCACATCGACGGCTTCGGCATTTTCGGTGCGGCTGACCACATTGCCAACGGCATCATAAGCGGTGCGAGTGACCACCGGTTTGGATTCGATAACCACATTGCCACTGGCATCAAAGCGAGCAACATTGACCGAGGGACTGCGTTCTTCAATCTGGCGTCCGGCCGCATCGTAACTGTAGTTCCAGACATTGCCGAGTTTATTGGTGCG
>JAYSXB010000314.1:0-6801 GCA_043717775.1 Arenimonas sp. | reverse complement strand
CCGCCGGTACGATCGCGGGCGTGTATCTGTATCCCTACACGATCTGCGAAGTGCTCAATCCGGGCAATTGCAGCAGTGCAGTGGCCACGGTGGTGGTTAACCCAACGGTCGCCAGCGTCACACCATCGACCGTCACCGAAGGCACGAACTTAGTGCACACGGTCACTTTAAGTGGTGTGACGACACAGCCGGTAACGTATTCGTTCGTGCTAGCCGACGGCACCGCGACGGCACCGGGCGATTACACCAATGCGCCGACCTTCAGCAATGGCGTGACCTTGGTCGGCGGCGTGTTGACGGTACCGGCGGGCGTGACCACCTTTACGATCAGCTACCCAACGATTCCCGATGCCTTGGCCGATACCGGCGAGACGACGACGGTAACCGTGGGCGGCGTGAGTGCAACCGGTACGATCAATGATCCGGCGAACCCAACAGTCGCCAGCGTCACACCATCGACCGTCACCGAAGGCACGAACCTTGTGCACACGGTGACCTTGAGTGCGGCCACGACGCAACCGGCGACTTACGCGTTTAGCTTGGCTGACGGCACGGCGACGGCACCGGGCGATTACACCAATGCGCCGACCTTCAGCAATGGCGTGACCTTGGTCGGCGGCGTGTTGACGGTACCGGCGGGCGTAACGAGCTTTACGATCAGCTACCCGACCATTCCCGATGCCCTGGCCGATAGCGGCGAGACGACGACAGTGACGGTGGGCGGTGTGAGTGCAACCGGTACGATCAATGATCCGGCGAACCCAACGGTCTCCACAGTGACGCCCTCAACCGTCACTGAAGGCACGAACCTCGTGCACACAGTGACCTTGAGCGCAGCCACGACGCAACCGGCGACGTATGCGTTTAGCTTGACCGACGGCACTGCGACGGCACCGGGCGATTACACCAATGCGCCGACCTTCAGCAATGGCGTGACCTTGGTCGGCGGCGTGTTGACGGTGCCTGCGGGTGTAGCGAGCTTTACGATCAGCTACCCAACCATCGTCGATGCCTTGGCCGATAATGGCGAGACGACGACGGTAACAGTGGGCGGCGTGAGTGCGACTGGTACGATCAATGATCCATTGACCGATATGGTGGCGAATGTTTCCGGCCTGCCAACGATGGCTACGGTGGGGGCGTCTTACACAGGCACTTACACCTGCACCAATAGCGGCATCACGGCGGCATTAGGTGCAACCTGCGTTATCGCTAATCTGCCGCCTGGTCTGACCTCGAGTTGTTCGCCAGCTCAGCCGGCAAATCTGGTGGTTGGAGCAAGCATCACGTGCACGGTTACCGGCATCCCGACGGCAACAGGTGTGTTTGCACCGGTTGTTACTGCTGGCGCGACCAATGATGGTAACCCGGCCAACAATGTTGTCGGCACCACCATTACGATTGGCGTGATCACCGTGAACATTGGTAATGCCACCACGGTTGCCGAAGGCGGCTTGCTGGTTTATCCAGTCACTCTGTCGCAGGCTTCCGCGACCAATACGGTTATCACTATTGCTTTAAGCGGCACTGCAACGCCGGGTGTTGATTACACGGCGCCTGTATTGACTGTCACGATTCCGGCAGGCCAAGTATCGGTCAACGTCAGCGTACCTAGTATCAACGACGTCCAAAATGAAGTGACGGAAACGGTGGTCATCACGATTACCGCTGTCACTTCAGGAACCGTAAGCTTGGGCGCAACGCTGGTCGGTACCGGCAATATCACCGATAACGATGCTGATTTGATACCAGTGGCCAACGATGATGTCACGGTGTTTACTGAAGGCGCTCCAGTCAGTGGCACGGTGGTCGGCAACGACACGCCGGGCAATGGCCCGAACGTATTCAATCTGGTCACCGGTCCTAGCAATGGGTCCTTGGTATTCAATCCGGATGGTTCGTTCACCTACACGGCCAATCCTGGTTTTGTCGGCAATGACAGTTTCGTCTATCAACTGTGCGATTCCGATACGCCACCCGATTGCGACAATGCAACGGTCACACTCACCGTGTTGCCGAAAGCAGGCAAGCTGCGCTTGTTGAAAGAAGTGAATCCAACACAAGTAACAGCTGGTTCCTTGATCAGCTACACACTGACTGTCCAGAACATCGGCACCTTGCCGGTTGTAAATGCACAAGTGGTGGATACACCGCCGCAAGGTTTCAACTTCGTGCCGGGTAGTGTGGTGATTGTCGATACCGATAACGCAGGTACGACCAGCGGTACCGGTCCGATTACTTTCTCAGGTATTGATGTGCCAGTGGGCGGCAGTGCAAAGATTCGCTACTTGCTGCGTGTTAGTGCCGGCTTGCCAGCAGGCGAGTTCATCAATGAAGCAACCGTATTCCAGCTTGGCGTGGCCGTTAGTAACTCGGCTTCCGCTGCGGTGACCATGGCCGGTGGTAGCGATCCATTGTTCGAACAAAGCCGCATCTGGGGCAAAGTGTGGGACGACAAAGACGGTGATGGTTGGCAGGATGAAGGTGAGAAAGGTATTCCAGGTGTTCGCCTTGCGACCGTGGAAGGCTTGATTGCTGAAACCGATTCCAAAGGTCGTTATCACTTTGAAGGTCTCACGCTATCGAACCAGGAGCGCGGCCAAAACTTTGTGGTCAAAGTAGATAAATCCACCTTGCCAGAAGGCGGTGTGTTCACTACCGAAAACCCATTGTTGCGTCGAGTCACACCTGCGGTACCGGTGCGCTTTGACTTCGGGGTGAAATTGCCACCACCACCCAAAGTGATTGCACCTGAACCCGAAGCGGAACCAGCAGCGCAACCGGCGACAAGCATCGAGCTCGGCGCGGTGTATTTCGACACTGATCGCACCACGATTAAATCGGAATACACCCGCATGCTCGACGACATCGCAAAACAAATTGAAGCCACAAAAGGTGGCACCGTGGTCTTGACCGGTTATGCCGATTTACGCGGTAGTGATCAATACAATATGGACCTGGCCTTGCGTCGGACGAAGGCGGTGTTAGCAGAGATTGCTAGCCGCCTAAGCCCGGAAGCAAAAGCCAATCTAAAAGTTGAAGTAGAGGCTGCCGAGATGGTGCCGGGAGCTGGCAAATGAACAGGAAGCTTTGGTTGATGAATACCCGCATGAAGTATCTCGATTACACCTTGATCACCCTGCTTGGCACCATGAGTGCCGGTGTTGCGCTCGCACAGGAAACAGCTGATACGCCTGTCACACAAGTGCAAGTACGTACGGTCGGTGAGGCGGAATCAAAAGTCGATGATAAAAATGATTTACAACGTAATCGCCGCGTCGAAATTAAACAGGTAAAACCAGCTTCAGCACCACGACTAGGTCGTGCTCAAATTGAATTGCCAAACGGTGGTTTGATATGGGCCACCGAAGATCCGCAACTATCGCAACCCGAACTTAATATCACGGCCAATTCGATTGCTGCCTATGCCGAAGGCAAAATTCAGGAGCCGATCAGTTTTTTCTCGCGAACCAATTACGTTGCGTTTATGAAACGCATCGAAATTTCGGTCTATCGCGGCACCGACGTTGATTACACCGAAGCGCTCGCAAAAATCGATGTGCCTTTGGAAAATGTCACTACCGTGCAATGGGACGGAGCATTGGCCAGCGGTTTGAATTTGCGTCAAGGCGATGAGTTAATTTTTGTTGCGCGTGCTTACGACGATGAAGGTAATTTCGATGAAACCCAGCCGCAGCGTATTCAACTGGTGCGCCCGGAAGATATTAAAAAACAACAACAGGGCCTGCTGAACTCAGCGGCCAGCACCGAACTTGGTCTGTCCGCCACGCAAATTCAGGCACGACAACTATTGGATCAAAGCTTTTCATCCAATGGTCTGCGCCAACAAAATATTCGTATTTACGGCTCACGCGTGCGTGTCCGTGGTGAAGATATTGCCAAAGGCGCCCAAGTAAAAATTAATGGGCAAAGTTACCCCGTCGATCAGCAGCGTAAATTCGTTGCCGAGTATTTGATGCCGGTCGGCACCCATCATTTTGATGTTGAAATTACTGATAACGCTCAAATCACCAAACAGGGTATGGACGTTGCCGTCAGTGGTCGCTATATGTTTTTGGTGGCATTGGCCGATGTGACGCTGTCCAATAATTCAGTCAGTGGTTCGGTCGTCCCCGCCGGCACCGACGATAAATACGATGGCTTTATTACCGAGGGTCGTCTGGCGTTTTATCTGAAAGGCAAAGTGAAAGGCAAGTACCTGATCACTGCGCAAGCCGATACCCATGAGCAGGAAATTTCGCGTTTATTTAATGGCTTTCTAGATTCCGATCCTCGCGATGTATTCCGTCGTCTTGATCCGGATCAGTACTATCCGGTCTATGGCGACGACTCCACCACGTATCGCGATGTTGATACCCAAGGCCAGCTCTATGTTCGTATCGATTGGGATAAAAGCCAGGCGCTGTGGGGTAATTTCAGCACCGGTTTTACGGGTACCGAATTTGGTCAATACAGTCGCAGTCTTTATGGTGCGGCGCTCAATTGGCGCAGCCCTTCGAGCACCAGTTTAGGCGACCCGAAATTTGAATTGCGTGGCTTTGGTGCAGAAGCACAAAGTGCCTACGGTCATACCGAATTCCTTGGTACTGGCGGCAGTTTGTATTACTTGCGCAATACCGATGTATTGCCAGGATCACAAAAAGTGGTTCTAGAAGTGCGCGACACCACGACCGGCCGTGTTGAAGTACGTGCCAATCTCGTGTTGGGTGCCGATTACGATATGGACGAACTGCAAGGCCGTTTGATTTTGACGCGTCCGCTTTCACAAATCGTGCGCGACAATTTGCCGAGCATTATTCGTGACCAGCCACTCGACGGTTTTGAAAATCGTTTATTGGTCGATTACGAATATATTCCGTCGGGTTTTAATAATAATGAAATGAGCACCGGCTTACGTGGTCGTGCATGGTTGGGTAATCATGTTGCCATTGGCGGTACTTATGTCGATGAAAACCGCGCTGGCGATGACTATCAATTGCAGGGTGTTGATCTGATCTTGCAAGCGGCACGCGGCACGTATCTGAAACTTGAACACGCAAGCTCGCAAGCAACTAGCGCGCCGATATTTTTCTCGGATAATGGTGGTTTGTCATTTACCCAAATTAATCCGGTCAGTTCGGTCAATCGCGAAGGCGATGCGAACTCGGTGGAAGGTCGTGTCAACTTCAAAGAACTCGGTTGGACCGAACAAGAATGGACCGCCGGTGCCTGGTGGCGCGAAGTCGATGCAGGCTTTTCGGTCGCTCGTGCCGACACCGGACAAAAAGCTGAAGAGCAGGGCTTTGAATTCGCTGGCAACATCAATGAACAATGGCGTTTAACCGGTCGTTATAGTGATGCCAAACGCGGCGCCAATGAAGTTGAACAATCACAAATGCAAGTGCAATGGCGCCCTAACACTAATGCCGAACTGACCGGCGAATTACGCCGCGTTACCGACACCTCAGCGGGCATTTCTGCCTCGGGTACTTTGGCGGCTTTGCGTTATGGCCAGCGTCTGAATTCGAGTCTGGAATTGTATGGCGTGGCACAAGTCACGCTGGATGATGACAACGGCAATTACGCGAACAATGATGCTTATACCGCCGGTGCAAAATACACCTTCGGTAATTTGTCATCGCTTGGTGCCGAATACACCACCGGTGATCGTGGCGACGCTGCGCGTATCAATGCCGAATATCGTTTAAGCCCCGAACATTCAATTTACGGTGCCTACACTTATTCGACCGACACCACGACTGGCGACACTTTATTTGGCCGTCAAAATCCGACTGGTTTTACGCTTGGCCAGCGCTGGCGCATTTCGAATCAGGTTAATTTATTCAATGAAAGCCAATTCCTGAAAACACCGAATGAAAGTGGGCTTGCACATACCTTCGGCATGGATTTTTATCCAAAACCAGGATGGACCACCGGCTTCACTTTGCAACACGGTGAACTTGAAAATATTGCAGGCATTGTCGATCGCAACGCTTACAGCGTGAGCGGTGGTTTTACCGATCAAGACCTGACCTGGAATAGCAAATTGGAATATCGGCGTGACACCGGTGTTGAACAACGCAAACAATGGGTCGGCACCAATCGCTTGTCATACAAAGTCAATGACGATTGGCGTCTTGCCGCACGTTTGAATTTCGGCACCACCGAAGACTTGATTAACCCTACTGCCGATGCGAAATTTATCGAAGGTAATTTCGGTTTCTCGTATCGTCCGGCCAGCAATGACCGCTGGAATGTTTTAGGTCGTTATACCTATCTGTATGATCTCACCAGTTTTGGTCAGGAAACTTTGTCCGACTACGACCAGCGTTCGCAAATTCTTTCGTTTGAAGGCATTTATCGTGCGAGTGATAGCTGGGAATTTGCCGGTAAAGTGGCACGTCGCCATGGCGAAGCGCGCCTAACCCGTGCCGCTGGACCGTGGTTCGACAGCACCGCCAATTTCTGGGCCGCACAGGCACGTTATCAAACGACTTATAAATGGGATGGCTTGTTGGAATACCGCTGGTTAAACACCGTGCAAGACGACGGCACTCGCCAAGGTTGGTTGGTGGGTGTTGATCGCCATATCAACGAAAACTTCCGCGTTGGTTTGGGTTACAACTTCACGCAGTTTAGTGACAAGCTAACCTCGCTAGATTTCGATCACGAAGGTTGGTTCTTGAATTTGACTGGGGTTTATTAAGCGATTGCTTGGCTTAAAAAACGGCGCATTATGCGCCGTTTTTTTTTGAGGATTTCTGAGTTCAGCCCGTAGGGGCGCCTGCTTGCTGCGCCCTG
>JAYSXB010000313.1:0-2671 GCA_043717775.1 Arenimonas sp. | reverse complement strand
TGCCTTCTTGGATCAGATCGCCCATGCCAAGGCCGTAGCCTTGGTAGCCACGAGCAACGTGCACAACAAAGCGCAGATGCGACATCACCAAATATTTGGCGGCATCCAGATCTTCGGTTTCGCGAAGACGACGGGCCAAGGCCTGCTCTTCTTCAACCGTCAATACAGGAATGCGATTGACCGCGCTGATATAAGCATCGAGCGAGCCGAGCGCGCTGGGGATCATCCCCATCGAGGCTGGCATGTTGGCAACTAAAGCGGCAGAAGTCATAGTGTTCTCTTTCATGAGGTGAATTTTAGCACTCGCCAGCTTTGAGTGCTAAAGCACAGCCTAGTTCCATAGCGTTGCGTTGCTGCAACGCTGGCCTAGTCTGGGTCCATATAAAAAGAAATGGGGATACTTTTTTTCGATTCAAGAGCTTGTAAGCCATTGTTTTTATTGAAATCGGTCAAGACAGCCGAAGGGTGTCGTCCAATAAGGCGGCGGCGGTAACCTCGGCGCCAGCGCCTGGACCCTGAATGACGAGTGCATTGCTGGGATAGCGATCACTCCAGATTGCGACCCGATTATCGCAGCCCGAGCCATTAGCCAAGGCGTCATCGGGTGCGAGTTCTTCAAGACCAATACGTGCTTCACCGGCTTTATTTAAACGCGCAACGAAACGCAAACGACGACCGACACGATCTGCTGCAATAAAACGTGCACGCAATGGCGTATCTAAAGATTCCAGATGCGAATCAACATCCTGCAAGTTTGCATTCGTTAATTCTGTTGGCAATAAAGATTCCACTTCAATGGCGTCGGCTTCAAATGCGTAACCGGCGCTGCGGGCAAGAATTAATAGTTTGCGTTTGACATCTTGCCCGGATAGATCAATGCGCGGGTCCGGTTCGGTATAACCAAGACTACGAGCTTCGCGCACAAAGGATGAAAACGGACGCGCGCCATCATAGTTATTGAATAGCCAAGCCAGCGAGCCCGATAAAATACCGGCGATGCCATGAATATTATCGCCACCAGAACGCAATTCTCGCAGGCTGCGTAACAGCGGCAAGCCTGCACCTACTGTTGCTGCATCGCCGTAATTTTTTATTTGGTGATGGATGATTTGAAACGAATTTAAATTTCCGCCAGTAGCGGCTTTGTTCGCGGTCACTACTTTGAAGCCCGATGCCAGCCAGCGCGTATGCCACGCGGCCACTTCATCGCTTGCGGTGGCATCAATAATGATGCCGGCATGTCCAAGCGAGCGTGTCACTTGATCCAATGCGCCGGGAGCATGGTTTTGCAAATCGTCGGAAACTATTCCCGCATCCAAACCCAGAAAATCACGAATGCTGTGGCGCGTATTGCTGACTTGCACCAACCGCAGATTTTTTGCTTGCTGGTTTTTTTGCAAGCGCGCCAATCGCGATAAAAAAGCACTGCCGACGGTTCCGGTGCCGAGCAAGGCAAGCGTGGTTTGTTTTGCCAGCGGCAAGACATTGGCGGAGGCGTTGACCAGACTCATGCTAACGCCTCGGTCGGTTTCTTTTCCTGCAAGGCAACAACGCGACCTAATGCAGCTTGTAAATCGTTCTGTAAATCTTCCAATGCTTCGATACCGATTGAAAGGCGCAGCAAACCATCGCCAATACCCGCAGCGGCGCGTGCTTCAAGCGTCATTGCCGCATGCGTCATGGTGGCAGGATGCGCGACCAGACTTTCAACACCGCCCAAAGATTCGGCCAAAGTAAAACACTCCAGGCCATCGAGAAATGCCTGCACACCTGCAATGCCGCCTTCTATTTCCACGCTCAACATTGCGCCAAAACCTTTTTGCTGACGTGCAGCAAGTGCATGGCCCGGGTGCGATAACAAGCCCGGATAGTGCACGGCAGTCACCGCAGGATGCGCCTGTAATTGTTCGGCGATGGCCGTTGCATTTTCCTGATGCACACGCAAACGTGCATCGAGTGTGCGCAGGCCACGCAAGGTTAGAAAACTATCGAAAGGGCTGCCGGTCAAACCCAAAGCATTCGCCCACCAAACCAGTTGTTCGTGCAATTCTTTGCTATTGGCGATCACCGCGCCGCCGACAACATCGCTATGGCCATTGATATATTTGGTTGTGGAATGCACCACTAAATCAGCACCTAAAGCAATCGGTGTTTGCAGTGCTGGTGATAAAAAAGTGTTGTCGGCGACAACCAAGGCACCAACACGATGCGCGGCTTCGGCAACGAAACGTAAATCGGTGATACGCAATAATGGATTGGAAGGCGTTTCGATCCAGACGATTTTTGGCGAGTCTGCTAGGGCGATGGCGAGTGCACGCGGATCAGTCAAATCGGCGGTGATCAGTTTGAAATGATTTTTCTTCGCCAGTGCATTAAACAAACGCCAGCTACCACCGTAGCAATCATGCGGCACGACGATGGTGTCTTCGGGTTCAAGCAATGCAAGAACGAGGGTAATCGCGGCCATGCCGGTCGCGGTGATTACGGCTCCCACGCCGCCTTCAAGATCACTTAATGCTTCGGCGAGTAAATCACGGGTCGGGTTGCCACTGCGGGTGTAATCGTATTGTCGCTTTTCGTTGAAACCGGCGAAACTGAAATTGCTCGAAAGCACAATCGGTGGCACCACGGCGCCATAAGCGGTGTCGGTATCAATGCCTGCGCGAACGGC
>JAYSXB010000312.1:0-6829 GCA_043717775.1 Arenimonas sp. | reverse complement strand
ACTTGATGAAAGCAGGGGTGAGGGCGGGGGCCCTCGGAGCTAGATTGACAGTGCAATAGCAACCTCAGTTAAACCTTGGAAGCGCTTGAAATTACGGGAATTAATTTTTCAATGAATGTTTTACAAATGTTTTTCTTACGTAAATTTAATGCGCATATAACCTGGTTCAGTTATTTACGAAAATTTTAATAACTGCGGTAAAGCGGGTGTTCAGCGCTTACCGAGTACTCACTCCGTTCATGTCGGTGTAAACTGCCGACATGAATATTTTCAAGATTTTTACCCTCGAAGCCGCGCATCGCTTGCCCAATGTGCCAGCAGGTCATAAATGTGCGCGTCTGCATGGTCATTCGTTTCGGGTTGAATTACATCTCGATGGCCCGGTCGATCCGCATAGCGGATGGGTGATGGATTTTTCCGAGGTCAAAAGTATTTTCAAGCCATTGTACGAGCAACTCGATCATCATTACTTGAATGATATTGACGGCCTGGAAAATCCGACTAGCGAAAATCTGGCAATCTGGATCTGGAATCAGACCAAACCCTTGATGCCTCTGTTATCGGAAGTAGTGGTACACGAAACCTGCACCGCAGGTTCGCGTTATAGCGGTAAATAATTGTAGGGGCGCCTGCTTGCTGCTCCCATGGTCGTAGGGTGGGCATCACCCACCTTCGTTTCACATGACGAGAATGGTGGGCGATGCCCACCCTAGGATGCGATTAATTCAGCAGACAATTAATTTTTATTTTTCAAATGATAAGTCAGCGCTGCCGCAATACAAAACCCGAGTGAATCCAGCGGCACTTCATCATCCTCATGAAAAACGATGGCACGGTTGCCCTCAAAGCGAAACTCATCGGGAAATAGTGTTCTGAAAGTTTCGATCAAATTTGTTTGGCAGTTAAAATACATCGCGTATTCCAATGGCTGCGAATTTTTCCAAGCTATTCTAATGGTGCTGCCACTTTTGGTTTTTGACGTGAGATAGGCAGGTTCGCCCCATTTCAATGTTTCTTCGAGCGCACCGACGCCAGGCGTATTTGCTGATGTTTTATAAATCAATTCCCGTAATGCCATTAGCTTTTTACGTATAGCTGCTGGGTAGCTCTTGAAAGTTTTTTCTACTTCGATGTTTTTGAAAGACGTCATCTTATAATTCCCGCATTGGAGCCGATTTCGCAGGGTGCAGCTTACTGCGCCTTGACGGTAGGGTGGGCATCGCCCACCATCGTTTCATATGGCGAGAATGGTGGGCGGTGCCCACCCTACGAATGCAGAAAACCATCAAGTTGTGCAGGCCTGTCTGCAAAAACCCTCCCAAGAAACGGTAAAGCCATACTGCTTTTCAGAGTATCAAAATATTCTTCAGCGAATAATAAATCCGGGTCAACATCGGCAGCAATCCAGCCAATACATGCCACGCCGTCTTGTTTCAATGCACGTTCTGTTAGTCGGGCGTGATTGATGCAGCCAAGTTTCAAGCCAACAACAAGAATAACGCGGCAATTCAACGCGCGTACCAAGTCTGCTTGATCGAGGGTATGGCTTAAGGGGGCGAGCCAGCCACCGACGCCCTCCACTAAAATTATATCGGTTTGGGTTTTTATCTGCTGATAGGCGCTCAAGACAGGCTCAAGCGTAATAGTAACAGCATCATGTTTGGCGGCAATCTCGGGTGCGGTCGGTTCACGCAGTGCAATCGGATTAATTAATTCATAGGGCAGGGCAACCGAACTGGCGGCCATTAATTTCAATGCATCATCGTTACGCAAACCCTCGTGGGTCAAATCGCAACCGCTGGCCACGGGCTTCATGCCGATGGCTTTAATACCTAAAGTGCGAAGCGCTTTCAGGCATTCGGCCGTTACCCAGGTTTTACCTGCATCGGTATCCGTGCCAGTAATATAAAAGTTTTTTTTCATCACACAATATTTTTCTTTCGATAATGGCGTCTAATAAATACATGAAGAATATTAAGACCGAAGAAAATAAATCCGGGCATTCCAATCCATGCACCACTTTCGCGTGTTGCAGGAATAGTGGCAGCCAGAATTAGCGAAATAATAGAAAACGCAACGACCGTGCCCCACATCAAGCGTTTGTATTTGGCGTAAGCAATTTCAGCTTCGGAAAAATCCAGAGTAATACCGAGTGTTGCTGCACGTGAAAACAGCAAAAACAAAATCAAGGCCATGCTGCCGAAGCCGATGGCAAAGGTTTGAAATAACACGGGAACCTGTAACACACTATCTATTTCGAAACGTGTGGGGAAATAGTTTTGCGTCAACAAGGAGAAAAAGGACTCAAACACCATTTTTAATGGATAGACGAATATCAGCAGTACAAACACTAAAATCAAACTCAAGCGGTCGCTATAAGTATCTTCCAGACCAAAGCGTCGGCTCCAGTCGGCATGGTTCATCCAAAATTGCATGATCAAAGCAAAGCTGGCGGCGTAGGATGGCACCTGTTTCATCGCATCGGTGAGCATGGGAATGCTGGTGGGAATTTGATCGCCGGAAATCACCAGTAAAGTGACCGCAAATGCAAATGCGGCATCCACAAAGGCTTCCAAGCGAGTCACTTTATCGCCACGCTCTAACCCAATACCAGCTCGCATTGACTTCATATACTGACCTCCTTGTGGGACGCTGCTACACTTGGCGAACTCTAAGGAGCCCCCCAATGTTTGACAGCCAACAGCTTACCGGAACTCAAGCCGAACAGTACGAGCAACTACTGCAACAGGCTTCTGCTTTAGTCGATGGTGAAAGTGACAAAATTGCCAATGCCGCGAATTTATCGGCTCTTATATATCACGCCCTTCCGGATTTGAACTGGGTCGGCTTTTATTTTTATGATGGTACCGAATTAGTGGTGGGCCCTTTCCAGGGTTTGCCGGCCTGTGTGCGTATCGCGCTGGGGCGTGGCGTCTGCGGTACCGCCGCTGTCACAAAACAAACACAACGCATTGCCGATGTCGATGCTTTCCCCGGCCATATTCCCTGCGATTCGGCATCGCGCTCGGAGTTGGTTGTGCCTTTGTATAAAGACGAAAAATTGATTGGCGTGTTTGACCTGGATAGTCCCAAACTGGACCGCTTTAATGAAGTCGATCAGCAGCATTTGGAAGCCGTCGCGAAAATTTTTCTGGATACCCTGCCATGACTGCCGAGAAAATTAAAAACATCGGCCCAAAAAGTATGGCCTGGCTTCGTCAAACCGGCATTCGTACACAAGCCGATCTGGAAGCTGTTGGTTCACTCGCCGCTTATGTTCGAATTAAGCGGGCGGGCTTCAAACCCAGTTTGAATATGTTGTATGCCATGGAAGGCGCCATTTTGGGTTGCCATTGGCAAGACATTCCAGCCGAGCGCCGCGCTGAATTAATATTGATTGCAGGCGCTGAAGTGGCTTTATTGCCACAACCAAAATACAAACGGATGCCGGTAGCTGGCCCGGTAACAACAACGAATATGGAACCGGAAGACCACTCGATTGCCGATGACTTTGCGGGTTTCGATGATCCGATGTCACTTGGCAACGACGAACATTAAAGAGTAGGGAATTAAATGCACGATCAAGGCAATCTCGAACTGGTATTGATTTTCCTGTTATCGGCAGTTATTGCAGTACCTCTGTTTCGTCGTTTTGGTTTAGGCGCAGTGTTAGCGTACCTCGTGGCTGGTGTAGTGATTGGTCCATTTGGCTTGAAGATCATCAAAGACCCTTCAAGTACCTTGGCAATATCCGAGCTGGGCGTGGTGTTGCTGTTATTTATTATTGGCTTGGAATTATCACCCGCACGTTTATGGGTGATGCGGCGGCCGGTATTTTTAATTGGCGGACTACAAGTTTTATTATCAGCGCTCGCCATCGGCGCCGTCTTGATGCTGTTGGGCTGGAATTGGAAAAGCGATCTGATTATTGGACTGGGTTTAGCCTTGTCATCTACTGCCGTCGTCATTCAATTATTAGCCGAGCGTAAAGAGCTGGGCACCGGTTATGGTCGTCTTTCCTTTGCGATTTTGCTGTTTCAGGATATTGCCGCTATTCCCCTGCTCGCGTTAATTCCCCTGTTGGGCGAAGCAAAAGCTGCCGCACAATCAACACCACCGCTGGACGGTATTGTTAAAGCACTGGGAATTATTTTTCTGGTGATTATTGTCGGCCGCTTATTGCTTAAACAATTATTTCGAATTGTTGCCTGGACCCAAAGTAGTGAAGTCTTCACCGCAACCGCTTTATTGGTAGTGGTAGGAACAGCTTACCTAATGCAGCTCGGTGGTTTGTCGATGGCGCTCGGCGCATTTCTTGCAGGCGTATTATTAGCCGACTCTGAATTTCGCCACGAACTGGAATCGCAAATTGAACCGTTCAAGGGTTTATTGCTTGGCCTGTTTTTCATTGCGGTTGGTATGAGCATCAATCTGAAAATCGTGATGGCAGAACCGGCCTTGATTCTCGGTGCCGTGCTCGCTTTATTATTGCTGAAAGCCGTTATTTTGATGTTGCTGGCATGGCGCCCCGGCAAACTGCCTTCGCGAGAAATAGTAATGCTCGGTGCCATGATGGCACTCGGCGGCGAATTTGCCTTTGTCGTATTTTCCGAGGCTTTCAAATTCGGATTGCTCGAACCTGCCATTCGTGATCGGCTTATCGCCGTCGTGGGTTTGTCGATGGCGATATCGCCACTAGCGGTTTTGGCTTTATCAGCCTGGTGGAAACAAAATCCAGTTGCCAAGGAAGACATCAAGGCCGACGAAATTGATCACGAAAACCCGCGCGTGATTATTGCCGGTTTTGGCCGGATGGGACAAATTGTCGGGCGAATGTTGCGAGCACAAAACATCCCATTCACGGCATTGGAGCACAGCGCCGAACAAGTGAGTTTGTCGCGCCGTTTTGGCAGCACTATTTATTTTGGTGATCCATCCAAACCTGATTTATTGAAAGCTGCACGCACCGATCGCGCCGAAGTATTTGTGCTGACCACAGACGATGCCGAGGCAACCGTACGGACCGCGCGCTTGCTGAAACGCCTGTATCCCCATCTAAAAATATTTGCTCGTGCCCGTAATCGTCAACATGCCTTCAAGCTAATGGATTTAGGCGTTGAAGTCATTCGTGAAACTTTTCACTCGAGCTTGGAATTGAGTGAACAAGTGATGCTGGCACTGGGCGTACCACATGAAATTGCCGCCGAACGCCGCGAGCGTTTCCGTCAGCACGACGAAGCCATGCTGCGCGATCAACATCTGGTGTACGACGATGAAGCAGCCTTGATTGCATCATCGCAACAGGCATTCAGGGAGCTTGAAAATTTGTTTGCAGCAGATGAAAAGCCGGATGCTGAAAATAAAGCACACACGGAGCATATTCCGTAGACAGCAACATTCAGTCATCCTCTAAAGGGCAAGCGGAGCATTTCGAGAAATCTCCAGCATAGCTGGCGCATGCGGTTTTGAGTTTTTCATCGCCGCATTGATCATGGAACTGCATTCAAAAGAACAAAACCAAATACCCGCAGCATTCGCATCAAGATCACGTTTACAGTATTTAAAGGTAGGCCAGATCGGCCGTAGTTCTTTTTTTTAACTGAAGCTAGCGCTTGGTATTTATCAAGAAATAACTAATGCTGGCGATGGTGAGGCAAACCAAAGCGATAATATCTGCCGTAAATACGCGCGCTATTTGTGCATTATAGTGACCGACCGAGTAGGCAAGCCAAAGGAATGAAATAACACTGATAAAACCTGTAACGAATGCGAGTGGCTGAAATGTCGGCTTGAAAGCCGCAAATATAAAGAACACGGCAAGTAAGCCGAAAAGTACGGCACGATGTCGCATTAAAATCGCTAAATTCGGGTCAGTAAAAGGCAGGCCATACAATGTAGAAAGTCTATCACTGCTTAGCACGCCGACTAATGGCAGCAAATGAACAATGCCAACAAGTATAAGCATGGCTGATATTAGATAGCGCATTATTTATGTCCCTTCCATTAGAGCTAAATCGACACTAGGCTGTGAGATTTTAGTGCAATGTCTAAAGATGTTCTATTGATTGGATTGTTAAGTCTTCTACCGACGGAAATTTAATCCCTAAGCCATCGATTCATGTGTGGATAAGGAGGCGTTGAAACAAGCTTGGCCTCAGCACCGAGTAAGGTCATGCCAGCCTGCGCCAAGCCATAACAACCAGGATAAACGCCAAGTGTATAAGTAGCGATCAGCTCGGCGGATTTGCCCTTATATCCTTGCGGGTGAAAGAGTACCGATGGCGCGAGACCAAGATGCACAATGGCGGCATAGGCCCATGCAGTTGCCTCGACTTCTCCCCCGTGAGGAACCGAAGATGATTCATCCAAGGAGTCATTGAGCATACTTCGCATTGAAGCTGGAGTGGTGGCGATATGCCCGGCTTCGTGCAGCAAGTCACCCGGCCACCGTAATGTCGCGCTGTCATAGATAAGCGAACCATTGACTATACTCAAACCTGGAAGAAACGAATCAGGCGCAACTAATCCCTCGCGTACCGGAATACCAATACCTATCAAGAACTCCATTATAGTTTGCGTTAAATCTTGCATTGATATTTCTCAGAGTTGAAAGGATGAGAATTTAAAATACAAATAATGAACCGTTATGCAATATATAAAATTTAAATCGCTTATTGATATACATGAAGTCTTGATTATGTAGTCAGTGACTATTGTGCTGATAAATACCCGACGTGACCCCTATTTGAGTAGTGCTTTTGTTTAGAGTCCGACGGTTTGCACTGTAATGGTTTTTGCTGTGTTTTGTAACTGCAGATATCTGGCATAG
>JAYSXB010000311.1:0-2676 GCA_043717775.1 Arenimonas sp. | reverse complement strand
GGCTTTAGCGCAAGATCCAACGAATTGTTTTGAACCCGCCGCATCGGATGCATTGGTAAAACTGGGCGGAAAAACCGCCGAAATTCCTGCACTAGCCGAGATGGTACTCGAGTATTTCAAACGCTAAATTGTTGAGTGGCACTGGAAAAATTTTTGGAGCGGTAACATGAGCACAGTAAAACAAGCCGATGTTCGAGGCGTATTAATCAGCGTCACAGAAGGCCGTATTTTATTGCCCAATGCGAACATTGCCGAAATTATTACCTTCTCCGATCCAGAGCCCGTAGAAAATGCACCGGCTTGGTTATTGGGTCGCGTACGCTGGCGCGGCTGGCGCCTGCCCTTAATGTCGTTCTCGATGTTTGCAGGCTGGGGCTCGGAAGTCGGCACCTTCGGCACCAAAGTCGCCGTGCTTAAAGCCCTCGGCAATAACCCAAAACTGCCTTATTTTGCAGTGCTATCCACCGGCTTCCCGCGTCTGGTTACGGTGAGCACCACCAACTTGCAAGAAGTGCATGACATCAAAGACCTGCCACTGGGCATTTATTCCAAAGTAATGCTCAACGACGACGCCGCCATTGTGCCCGATATGTTGTCGGTTGAATTGATGATTGATAAAGCACTGAATCAAGCCGCGTAATTTTCTAGGGGCGCCTGCTTGCTGCGCCCTGAGAAGCCCATGCTTTTGTAGGAGCGACGTAAGTCGCGAAAGATCTGCGATAAAATTACGTGGCCAATCCTGCCCATAATCTTGTGACATATCGGTCAAATGCCCAACTCTTGGGTAGGAGCGCTCACGAGCGCGACCGATCTCAAATCTACGATATCAATAAAATAAAACGTCATCGTGATGTGAGCGGGGACGGCTTACTATTTATTAGCGTCGCAGATTTTTCGCGCTCGTGAGCGCTCCTACGGGTTGGATTTATAGCTAAGCTTCCTTAATCCACGCCAGAATGAGAATGTCATAGGGTTATTTGATGAAGCCATAACCCGGCTAGCACAGATCATAGACGCAGCAAGCAGGCGCCCCTAGTTCCAATCCCCACACAGCACATTCAACGCCGCAATCGCCGCCAGCCCGGCCGTTTCGGTACGTAATATTCTCGGCCCCATTCTTAGTCCTTGAAAACCTCCGGCTTTCAAGGTGGCAAGGTCGCGTTCGCTAAAGCCGCCTTCCGGGCCGATGGCAAAAGTCACCGCAATGGGCTTGGTGCTGGCTAAATCGGAAAAGCCGAAGACGCCGTTCGGGTCCAGGGCAAATTTATTGAAATTTTTATCTTGTAGCGGCCAATGCGATAAGGGGCAGGGCTCGATAATTTCGGGCAGCCGCGCACGGCCCGATTGTTCGCAGGCCGATGCTACGACGCCAAGCCAGTGATGCATTTTTTTATCCGAGCGTTCGGAATCAATTTTGACTTCGGTGCGGTCGGTCACTACCGGCACAATTCGATGCACGCCAAGTTCGGTCGCTTTTTGCAGTATCCAATCCATTTTTTCGCCGCGGGCAATGCCTTGCACCAAGGTGATATGCACGGGCGATTCATTGGTGACGGCATGCGATGACCTTATTTCAACACTGGCGCCACGTTTGGCGACATTGATTATTTTTGCAAGGTAGTCAAAGCCATCGCCATTAAATAGCACGCAATTATCATCCACGCCAAGACGTAAAACGCGCACCAGATGATTGCTTGCCGCCTCGGATAAAACCAGTTCCTGGCCGATATGAAGGGCTTCGGTAATATAGCTACGAATAATGCGCATTAGCAGGTCGCCTCGTCCAAAGCAGATGCAGTCACCGATGATAAATGCTGTAGCGCTTCATCATCAATACAATACGGCGGCATCCAATATAAAATATCGCCTAGTGGCCGCAACACAACTCCGTTGGCAATGGCGTGTTGATAGGCGCGCAGGCCTCGGCGTTCGCTGGCTGCGAACGCAACTTTATTTTTTTTATCCTGCGCCATTTCGATGGCAAGAATCATGCCGGTTTGCCGCACTTCGGCAACATACGGATGGTCCTTGAATCTTTCCGCAAGCACCGCCATTTTTTTTGCCGTGATTTTATTTCTTTCGAGAATATTATCGCTGCTGAAAATAGTCAGTGACGCCAGAGCTGCAGCGCAGGCCAAGGGATTGCCGGTGTAACTATGCGAATGAAGAAAGGCGCGTTCGCGTGAATCATCCAGAAAACTTTCATACACATGCTGCGTGGTCAGCACCGCCGACATTGGCATAAAGCCGCCGGTCAAACCTTTCGACAAACACATAAAATCCGGGCTGATATTAGCTTGCTCGCAGGCGAACAAAGTGCCAGTCCGACCAAAGCCAACAGCAATTTCATCGGCAATAAGATGCGCGCCATTGTGCGTGCAAATTTCACGAGCGCGTTTTAAATAGACCGGATGATACATGCGCATGCCACCGGCGCATTGCACCAAAGGCTCGAGAATTAACGCGCAGATTTCGCCATCATGCTGTTCAAAAAGGAGTCGTAATTTTTCTGCGCAACGTAGGGCATAATCTTCTGCACATTCGCCAATTTCGGCATCGTAGGCATCGGGCGATGGCGCAAATAAAGGCTCCAGCAATAAGGGCGCATAGACTTTTCGATACAGCGGAATATCGGCCATCGATAAAGCACCGAGGGTTTCACCGTGGTAACCATTG
>JAYSXB010000032.1:0-2277 GCA_043717775.1 Arenimonas sp. | reverse complement strand
CCATTGATGATTAAAGCCGCCCATGGCGGCGGTGGTAAAGGCATGCGAATTGTTCGTAGCCATGACGAATTTTTACCGAATCTGGAATCCTGCCAGCGCGAAGCAAAAAATGCTTTCGGTCGTGATCGTGTATTGCTCGAAAAATATATCGAACAGCCGCGTCATATTGAAATTCAGATCTTTGCCGACAGTCATGGCAACACCATTCATTTGAATGAACGTGAGTGTTCGGCCCAGCGTCGCTATCAAAAAGTGATTGAAGAATCGCCCTCGCCTTTTCTCACTCCAGAACGCCGCAAACAAATGGGCGACGCCGCGGTACAGGCTGCAAAGGCGATTGATTACGTCAATGCCGGTACCGTCGAATTTATTGTCGGTGCCGATGGCGATTTCTATTTCATGGAAATCAATACGCGCCTGCAAGTCGAGCATCCGGTAACCGAGATGGTGACCGGTCTGGATTTAGTAGAATGGCAACTGCGAGTTGCCGCTGGCGAAAAACTGCCGCTGATGCAATCAGGCATTCAAACAAAAGGTCACGCCATTGAAGTGCGTTTATACGCCGAAGACCCAGAAAAGAATTTTCTGCCGGGTTCTGGACGTCTTGAAAAGTTACATCTACCAGTTCCATCAAAAAATATACGGATTGACGCAGGTGTGATTGAAGGCGACAGCGTGAGTATTTTTTACGACCCGATGATTGCCAAAATGATTATCTGGGACGAAGACCGCCCACGCGCATTGGCGCAACTGCAAACTGCATTGTCTTACGCCGATATCAAAGGACCTAAATCGAACATCGAATTTCTGGAAAAACTGGTGCGGCATCCTATCGTTGTGAGCGGCAAGATTACGACCAATTATCTTGACCAGCATTTGGATGAAGTGTTACCGCATGCAGATTCAGCACCCGATCACTTTGTTGTTGCCGCCACCATCAGCGCCCTCCTCGCCGATGAAAAACAAACAAGGCAAGCAGCCATGCGTTCAAGCGATCCACATTCACCGTGGGCTATTGCCGATGGTTGGCGCATCGGCCACGAAAGCCAACACAAATTAAGTTTTCAATGGCGTGATCAGCATCTGGATGTTTATGCGAAAGGTGCTCATGGCAATTATCAGTTTAGCTATCACGGTAAAAACATCGGTGTCAGTCATGCCCAGCTTCGTGATGCAAACCTCACGTTCCAAATGGACGCGATGGCACAACGATTCTTGCTACATGCCGATAAAAATACGATTACCGTTCACGATGGCCAATCACGGGCAAGTTTCCAACGTGTACCCGCTTTCTTTTTCGATGACAGTAAAGCCAGTGGCAGTGGCGATAGAATTAATGCGCCGATGCCGGGCCGCATGGTGATTGTGAAGGCAAAAGTAGGCGATACAGTCGTCGAAGGTCAGGAACTGGCAGTGATGGAAGCCATGAAAATGGAATTGTCATTGAAGTCGCCCCGTACAGGAAAAATTGCCAGCGTGAATGTTAATGCAGGTGATTTTGTTGAAGCCGATGCCCTGTTGATCAAACTGGAGGCTACAGAATGAAAGTCGTGTACAAAATACTTCTGGCTTCATTCGTACTTTTGCTCATATCAGGCTGCACTGGCTATGGCGTGACATTCCAAACGGCACCCAGCAGCGAGCTTGCGAGCTGCAACCCATCGCTTGTTGGTGATTGGCGTATTATTGAAGGTGAGCGAAATGCGCCTGCATCTGATAGCGCAGACTTTATATCGGTAAACGCTGATTGTTCCAACATGTACTCGGTAAGCATCAAACCTAAAAGCAGTAAACTGACTACCCAAGTCGACAATTTGAATGATGGAAAAAATTATCGCGTCCAGTTTTCTAACGTTGGTGAAAATCAGGACTATGTTGTTGTCACACCCAAAGAAACCAGTTTCGAGATTACTCCTGAGATTAAAATTCCTTCCGGAAAAATTATCTATCAAATCAACAAGGGAAAAGATGGCGTTATCTTGCGTTCGGTTGATCTAGATAAAACGATCAAGCTCGTTCTCGACCGTAAAATAAACGGCCAAATATTTATTGACCGTGACAATCCCACAGGTAATCAGGCAGCAAATGTTTACGTGCGTGGCGACTCAAAGCAAGTTGCTACGTATCTGGGCACGCTGGATATCTATTCAAATGAGCGCTTGTTGCTTATTCCCACCGGCCCCAAAGAAGTAAAGCTAATTCAGAAAGCCATAAAAAGTTTTCGTCAGGATAAAAAACCAAAATGAATAATGCTGTTCGCATTGTCGAAGTCGGCCC
>JAYSXB010000310.1:0-6848 GCA_043717775.1 Arenimonas sp. | reverse complement strand
CCCAGCCATGAATCATCACCAGCGCCGGGCCGGTGCCGCGTTGCTCGATATGCATTTAGATATTGACGTTTTCTTCGGTGTTATTTTCTGGCAATTTGTTTTCTGCCAACTTGCACTCTTCCAAGGCGACTGCCAAAGCCTTGATCAAGCCATCAACATGTTCTTCGCTATGCAAGGCAGTCAAGGTCACGCGCAGACGTGCCTGGCCTTCAGGTACGGTCGGCGGGCGAATCGCACTGACTAAATAGCCTTGCGCTTCCAAAGACTTTGCCACTTTCAAGGCTTTTTGATTGTCGCCGAGCATGATCGGTTGAATCGCCGTTTGTGAATCTTGCAGCGGCAAACTATGGCGCATGCCTGAGCGTCTAAACCGCGAAATCAAAGACGCCAGTTTTGCCCGACGCCAAGGCTCGCTGCGAATTAATTTCAAACTTGCGCGCATCGCCGCTGCCATCGCTGGTGGTGGCGCGGTGCTGAATAAATACGGACGCGCGGTTTCTGAAATATGGCCAATGATCGCTTCACTGCCGCACAGCACGGCACCTTGTCCGCCGAAGGCCTTGCCCATCGGCAAGACTAATAAAGGCACTTCTTTGCTGGACAATTTTGCCGCCGCAACACTACCGCGACCTTCCGGCCCAAGCACGCCAATACCGTGGGCGTCATCGACATACAACATGGCATCTTGTGAACGCGTTAGTAAAACCAAGTCCAGCAAGGGCGCCATATCGCCATCCATGCTGAAAACTGCATCGGTTGCAAGCAGTGCCGCGCCATCACGATGACTGCTGAGTTGACGCAAGGCCGCCGACACATCGGCATGCGGATAGCGTTTTAATTCGCAATGCGCCAAACGCGCGCCATCAAGCAGGCAGGCATGATTAAGTTTGTCTTGTACGCAAACATCGCCCGCGCCCAACAAGCTTTGCATCACCGCTAAATTGGCAAGATAACCACTGCCGAAATACAAGGCTTTTTCATAACCGAGCCATTCGGCCATTTCTTTTTCCAGGCTTGCATGTTCCTGATGATAACCACAGACAAGCGCCGAGCCAGTACTGCCAACACCGTGATAGGCGGCGGATTCCTGCAATGCCGATACCACATCAAGATGTTGCGACAAGCCCAGATAATCGTTACTGCTGAAGTTAACCAGCTCACGACCATCGCACTTAACAATAACGCCATCGCGCGCTTGAATGATGCGGCGTTGCCGAACTGAAGCAGTGCTGATACGTGCCTGTTTCTCGGCTTTGACTTTATCGCTGATTAGAATGCGGGCCATGGTCTTATGCCGCGCAGGATTGTGATTTGTCGGCACACAAGACATCGGCGTGTACGGTTTTACTTTCTTCGACCAAGGGCATGCCACGCAAACCAAGACGTGCGAACAAGGCTTGATCGGCCTCGACATCCGGATTCCCGGTGGTCAATAATTTTTCGCCATAAAAAATAGAATTGGCACCCGCTAGAAAACACAGCGCCTGCAATTCTTCATTCATCTCGGCGCGCCCCGCCGATAGGCGCACCATGGATTGCGGCATGATGATGCGAGCCACCGCAATGGTACGTACAAATTCAAAGGCATCGAGCATGGCGGTGCCATGCAAAGGCGTGCCCTCCACTTGCACCAAGCGATTAATCGGCACCGAACCGGGATGTTCCGGCAGGGCGGCAAGACCGTGCAATAAATTGGCCCGTTGTTCGCGGGTTTCACCCATGCCGACGATACCGCCGCAGCAGGTTTTTAATCCGGCTTGGCGCACATTTTCTAAAGTATCCAAACGATCTTGATAGTCACGGGTTTTGATGATGTCGCCGTATTGCTCGGGTGCGGTATCAAGATTGTGATTGTAATAATCCAAACCGGCCTGTTTCAGAGTGTCGGCTTGGGGAGGACTCAGCATGCCCAAAGTGGCGCAAGCTTCCATTCCCAAGGCTTTCACCGCGCTGACCATTTCGGCCACTTGTGCAACATCTTTATCTTTCGGCGAACGCCAGGCCGCGCCCATGCAGAAACGGGTCGCACCGGCATTTTTTGCCTGCGTGGCTTTTTCGATGACTTCATCGAGTGTCAGTAATTTATGCGCTTTCAAACCGGTGTTGTAGCGCGCGCTTTGCGGGCAATAAGCGCAGTCTTCGGGACAGCCGCCGGTTTTAATCGACAATAAAGTGGAGACCTGGACTTCCTGCGGATTGAAGTGCTCGCGATGAACTTCGCCGGCGCGATGCATCAAGTCGGGAAATGGCAGATTCATCAGGGTCAGCACTTCTTCGCGCGACCAGTGTTTTCGGATGACAGCAGACATAGGGATTCCCTGACAGCAAAGCAGTGTAAAGACCGGCAGTCTGGTCAGCATGGACTTTTCTGTCAACCCAAACCTGCGGATAAAAGTGGACGGCATTCGCAAAATGCTTACTTGGTCGCTGTTGCCTGCCCATTGCCTGCTTTGCGAGCAAGCCGGTATGGGCGATATCGACTTGTGCGAGGCTTGCTGGCGCGAGCTCCCCAACAACCTGATGGCCTGCCCGCGCTGTGCCTTACCGATGTCTGCGCCCGCACCGGTTTGTGGCTTCTGTATTAAAAGTGAACCGGCTTTCACGAGCACCGTGGCACCGATGCAATACCAGATACCGATATCGACCCTGGTACCACGACTTAAATTTCATCAAGACCTTGCCGCCGGCCGTTTACTGGCCGAACTATTTTGCAGAAAAACTTTCGGTATCGAGCAGCCCGATGCATTAGTGCCAGTGCCTTTGCATTTGGCACGATTGAGAAAGCGCGGTTTTGATCAGGCATTGGAACTGGCAAAAATGATAGCCAAGCATAAAGCCCTGCCCTTGCGATCGGACTTGTTGATGAGAGCCCGCAATACCGCAGCCCAAAGTTACCTGAATGCCAGCCAGCGCCGCCATAATTTGAAGAATGCGTTTGTCGCAAGTGAACAGGCCATGCCTGGACACGTCGCATTGATCGACGACGTGATGACTACCGGCGCTACCGTAAACGAATGCGCGAAGGTGTTATTGAAAGCAGGCGTAAAGCGAGTCGATATCTGGGTTATCGCGCGCGTTGCCATGCCGTGATTATTGTTATAACATTTGTGGTAACAATTATCGCCAAAGCGGAGACAATCATGGCTAATCTAAAACTTCGGAAAATAGGCAATTCCTATGGCGTGATCATGCCGAAAGAAATGCTGGACCGCCTGAAAATAAAAGAGGGCGATACCGTCTATGCCCACGACATTCCCGATGGCGTGCAGATCACTGCTGCGGATCCTGATTTTGAGGCGGGGATGGCGGCGTTGGGCCGCGGCATGCGGAAATACCGCAATGCTTTGCGCGAGCTCGCCAAGTGAGAAAAAAGCCGAAGTGGCTAAGTCCAGAACTGGTAAAAGCCATACATCAGAGTGTACTGAGTGAGCATGGCGGACTGACAGGTCGCGTTAATGAATCTGCATTGGCTTCGAGCCTTGCCCGGCCACAACAGCTGATGAATTACAGTGACACTAAACCGACAATTTATGAACTGGCGGCCAGTTATGGCTTTGGTTTGGCGAGAAACCATTGTTTCAGCGATGGCAATAAACGCGTGGCATTAATGGCCATGTACGTGTTCCTGGACAGCAACAATTTAGAGTTGGATGCTCTAGAACCGGAAGCGGTTCTTGTTATTCAGGATCTAGCTGCTGGTCGCATAAGTGAAGCCGAGCTTGCGGCTTGGGTGAAATTACGATCGGTAAAGTTGAGATAAGCATGCGTGTTTGAGCCCCACAATTAAAATTGAATCAGTTCTGTCCTTCATATCACTCATATCAAAAAACTGTTCTAGCATCTCACCGCAATAATTCATCAATTGGATTTGGTACCCAAAGGCCGTCTTTTATACGTCCGTAGTTTGAAATCCAAGTAAGAACGTCGTCGCCCATCTTCATAGTGAAGTTAGAGATTTTTTGATCAAAACTAAGCGCAGTTGGACCTGCGTGACTTGCATTTGTTACCAACATGGCACAATCATACCCAATGCCAATTTGATTATTAAAGTAAAATTGACCTAAAAGTGCGCGGGGTTCGAGTGGTCCTAGAGTATGAGCTTCTTTTCGTCTCTTGCATTCGACCATCATTACCAAGGGATCCTTCCCATCAGGAAGAACAGCAATCAGATCTTTGCCACCATCGCCAGACCGGCGGGTAAGAATTACATCGCACCCATACGCCTTGAGCAGCTCCGCAACTACCTCCTCAAACACAGCGCCATCTAGCGCCTCCAGAAGTTTCTTCTTGTTATGAGGGTTGTCATTAATTTCACCAATTATTTTTGAGGCGCGTGAATACACCTCCGCGTTATATGCTCTAGAAATGAGCCGAACATCATCGAGTAATCCTTTTGAAAAATTTCCTTCAAGAACTTTTCTATTCTCAGCCGGATTCATAATCCCAAATCCGAAGCCTCCTAGAGCAAGGCATGGGTCGCCATTTATGAATTTCTCATTTACCCATAGCGGAGTCGCTATTTGATGGCGGGTTTGATGATTTTTGGAAATTTCCTCCCACCACTTTGGACTGGCAAATAGCCCGCACTCTCCAGAGAGAATGTTTTCATGTATTGCCAGAAGGATTTGCTCGGTGCCAGAAGGCGTTCCATTGCGCTCTGACCACTCAACCCATAATTGGCGTGACAATTGCCATGCCTCATCCTTACTATCGGCTGGAATGATCCTCGATATCGTCATTGACTCGTCCTGCTAGTTTTTTCTTGCTTATTTAATGATCGTAGTACCAATTAAAATTTACCAATCAAATCCAACGCAATCCCGGCAAAAATACTCAGCCCCACCCACTGATTATTCAAAAACGCTGCAAAACAATCTTCACGTTTCCTGCTTTTCCCGCGAAAAAATTGCCAGCCAATAAATCCGCAGGCAACTCCAAGACTGATATAAAAATTGATACCAAGGTTTGTACCACGGCCCAATAAAATCATCGCCCAAATAAACCCGGCATACAAAACACCCAGCGCAATCAAATCGGCATCACCAAATAAAATGGCAGTCGATTTTGCGCCAACGCGAATATCGTCATCGCGATCTACCATGGCATACCAGGTGTCATAGCCGGTGGTCCAAAGCAGATTTGCACAGAACAATAGCCAAGCCTCATTTGGAATCTTGCCCTGAATCGCGGTAAAGGCCATCGGAATTCCCCAGCCAAAAGCGATACCCAAATACACTTGTGGCAAATAGGTGTAGCGCTTTAAAAACGGGTAGGTCGCGGCCAGAAAAATCGCAATTACACTCATGTAAATCGTAAGTTTATTGGTCAGGCAGACCAGACCAAAGGCAATCAGCATCAAGCCACAAAATAAAAGCAGGGCCTCGCGTGATGACACGGCGCCCGTCGCTAAAGGCCGATGCTGCGTGCGCTTCACCTGGCCATCAAGCCAGCGGTCGGCATAATCATTAACGATGCAACCGGCCGAGCGTGTCAGCCAGACACCCAGCGTAAAAATAAGCAGAATCTTGATCGATGGCAGACCATCGGCAGCAAGAAACAAGGCCCACCAAGTAGGCCAAAGCAACAAAAGTACGCCGACTGGTTTGTCACCGCGTATTAAGGCCCAATAATGCGGAATACGTTCACGAACCCGTGCTTTAAAGCGGTCAATAGTCATTGGTATAGGTTAGCGGAAGATCGCGCCATCAACGAGTTATACTTTTTTGCGAAGGATTAACCCAAAAGGAAACACGCTATGAGTAGTGGTCAAGGTTCGAGCGGTAATGTCATCGCCGCCGTTTGCAGCTTTTTTATTCCCGGACTGGGCCAATTGGTGCAAGGCCGCGTCCTGAAAGCACTTATCATGTTTGTGCTGGCGGCTGTACTTTGGTGGATTTTGATGGGCTGGATTATCCACTTATGGTCGATTATTGATGCTGCCATGTTTAAACGCAGCTAAGCCAATCCGTTTATCCAAGCATATAAAACGATCAACTTGGATTAAAAGCTCAGGTTTGCCCAACGCGATAAAAATAAATTAAATAAAGCCCTAAACTTTTCTGCCCGGTCTGGGATTATTGAAAGATTAGCCCTCAAAGTGTCTTGAGGGCGTACTTTCAAGGAAGTCGTCATGGTCGCTGTCGTTTCGGGTAATGGTCTGGGTTTGTTCGATACCTCGTTGACCCAATTGGGTCGGGGATTCGGGAGTGCTGGTGGTGTCGGCCAGAACGGTGACGCCAATTTAGTCAATATCGCGAACGGTAACCTCATTTTGCAAGATCAAGACGAGACCCTCTTGACGCGTGGCTTGCCATTATCGTTTGTCCGAACCTACAACAGCCGCGGTCTGGTCACCGAAGGTGGTCGACAGGTACAAGTAGGTCAAGACGGTTGGTTGAATGTCTTTGAGCGAAAAGTGTCCGGCACCAACGGAAACAGCACCATCACACGCAGTTTGGCCGATGGCAGCGAGGTCGTATTTACCTGGGACGCGACCCGTGCTGCCTATGTTAGTGGCACCGGCGACGGTGCGCACGACACCATCACTTGGAACAGCACTAACAGTCAATGGACCTGGACCGAAGGCTCCACGCGGCAACAAGAAGTCTATGACGCTTCACTAACCAATGGTGGTCGCTTACTAGCCATTATTGATGGAAAAAGCGGCGCACAATACAACCTGTCTTACTCCGCAGTGGGCCCGACCGGGCTTTTGGCCAGCATTGTCTCGTCGCTGCCTTCGGGCGATGGTATGTATTTTATTTACGATACCTCGAATCGTTTGAAAGCCATCAATACCCTTGAAGGCGGGATCTCCAGAGGCCAAGTCTGGTACGAATATGACGGCG
>JAYSXB010000309.1:0-17814 GCA_043717775.1 Arenimonas sp. | reverse complement strand
CGTCACCCGCAAGCGGCCTCCTACGAAATCAGCGTCGCGAATTCATTCCTACGCATTGCATAAATTCTGCGCGGGTTCCATGGTCATCGCGAAAGCTTCCGAGCATTTTTGAGGTCACCATGCTGACGGCGGTTTTGTGGACGCCACGGGTTGTCATGCATTGGTGGCTGGCATCGACAATTACACCGACGCCAAGCGGGTTCAATACTTCTTCTATACAGCGGGCAATTTGCGAGGTCATTTTTTCCTGCACCTGAAAACGGCGTGCGTATGTATCGACTACGCGGGCAAGTTTGCTGATGCCCACGACTTTTCCGCGCGGCAAGTAACCCACATGCACGCGACCGATAATGGGTGCCATATGATGTTCGCAATGGGACTCGAAAGTAATATCACGAAGAATAATCATTTCGTCGTAACCGGCCACTTCTTCAAAAGTACGGGTCAGAAATTCTTGCGGATCTTCCTTGTAGCCACTGAACCAGTCGCCATAGGCGTCAACAACTCGGCGCGGTGTGTCAATCAAGCCTTCGCGTGTGGGATTTTCACCAGCCCATCGCAATAAAATACGGACGGCGTCTTCGGCTTGTTCACGGCTGGGCTTGTCTTGGTCGCTCATGGGTTTCTCCTTGAATCATGATAGTAAGGCATAACACCGGCCAGGAATTGAAAATCAGGTGAGGAACGCGTGCATACTTATTATAAAGGGGAAGCTGATGCCGCAGATAAAAGTAAACGGGGTTGAGTTGTTTTACACCGAGCAAGGCAGTGGTGATGAAACCATCATTTTCGGCCATGGCTTATTGATGGATAACACCATGTGGGATTTAGTTGCACCACAGTTTGCCAAGAGTTATCGAGTGATCTGTTTTGATTTTCGCGGCCAAGGCAATAGCGAGGACCCGGGGCGCGATTTTTCGATGGATAGTTTGGTTGAAGATACCGCCGCCTTAATTCAAGTCTTGACTAATAAGCCTGTACATTATGTAGGTCTGTCGATGGGGGGCATGGTAGGTATGCCTTTGGCGGCGCGGCATCCAAAACTATTGCACTCTTTGGTTCTGCTCGATACCAGTGCTCAGGCCGAGCCCTGGTTCAATAAAATTAAATACGCCGTGATGATAATAATAGTCAAATTATTCGGCGTAAAACTTTTGGTGCCAAGCATGATGCCTTTAATGTTTGGAAAGTCATTTTTAAAAAATCCGGTAAATCGTGAATTGATTTCTCGTTGGAAACAAAAATTGCTGGCCCTGAAAAAAACCATTATCGGCCCGGTATCCGGCGTGACAAAACGACGCGATGTAACACAGGAACTGACCAATATTATCTGCCCAGCCTTGATTGTGGTTGGCGATGAAGATCTGACAACAGTGGTGTCGTGTGCGGAAAATATTACCGCACATATTACTGGTTCGGAATTAAAAATCATTCCGCAATGCGGGCATAGCAGTGCATTGGAAAAACCAGTGCAGATAGTCGATGTGATGAAAGATTTTTATTCGAAGTTTGACCACACATAATTTGGGTAGGAGAGCCTTCCAGGCCCGATCGATGTGCCAGGATTTTTCGGGCCTAGAAGGCCCTCCTGCGGGGTGCATTGGTATTCAACCAGCAAGAGGGTGAATATTTCAACGCTCATCTTGTTCGCAGACGCCGCGAAGCAGCTCTAGCTTTCACCGCGTGTCGAAATCCAGGCAACCATACCCGCAAGCGCTACCAAGAAAGCCGACACCCAAAACGTGGCCCCGGCATACCACGCGGGTGCAGCGGCAGTGGCAACAGCGGCAAATGTGCGGGTGAAAATAGTCGGGCCGATAATGCCGGCGACGCTGTTCAAACTGCCGATGGCGCCCTGTAGTCGGCCTTGTTCGTTTGGCGCAATATGTTTTGTCATGATGGCCTGTGCCGCCGGGCCTGCGAGCCCCCAAAAGGCTGCAATCGGCATTGCGGCCCAAAGCCAATAGCCGCTGGGGGCTAGGCCATAGAGGAAGAATGCCAGCGCGCCACAAAATGAGCCGACGATCAACATTCGGCGTTCACCGATTTTGGCTTTTATTTTTCCGATCAGGCCGCCCTGTACGACGGCTGCCAAAAGCCCGACGATACCTAGGGTATAACCGACCATTTTGGGGCCCCAGCCAAAGCGATAATCGGCGTACAAAACAAAGGTCATTGGATAAACCAAGTGCGCCAAAGCCATTAAAAAAGTCACCGTTACTAACGCAAGCACCTCGGGCTGTGTGCGTAACCACATCAAGGATGCCACCGGATTTGCACGGCGCCAGGAAAATGCGCTGCGGTTTTCTTTTGCCAGTGATTCGGGCAATACAAAAAAACCGTAGCAAAAATTAGTCAGACATAAACCTGCTCCGAGCCAGAATGGCAGACGCGGGTGTACTTCGCCAAGAATGCCGCCCAGCGCGGGCGCCAGTACAAAACCTAAACCAAACGCCATGCCGATCATGCCAAAGGCCTTGGCTCTATTTTCTGGCGCGGTCACATCGGCAATATAGGCATTGGCGGTTGAAAAACTTGAGGAGGTAATTCCTGACAGCACGCGGCCGATAAACAGCCACGGTAAAGTCGGTGCCAGTGCCATCAAAATAAAATCGAGACCGAGGCCCAAATTAGATAACAAAATTACTGGCCGCCGCCCGAACTGGTCGGATAATGCACCTTGAATCGGCGAACAAATAAATTGCATTGCCATAAATGCAGTGGCAAAAACACCATGCCATTTGGCCGCTTCAGATAAGTTGCCGCCAACAAAGCTGGCGATCAAGTGTGGAAATACCGGGATGATTAAACCGAAGGCAAGAATGTCCAAAAATACGGTGATAAAAATAAACGCCACCGCCGCGCGGCGCACAGGTATAGGTGACGTTGGTAAATCGGCCGCGTTATTCATTCAATAGCCTTTTTTATTGCCCGACGATTATAAGCACTTTACGGCGCTAGCCATTGCCCCTGCCACGCATTGTTTGAAAAAGTAAAAAGAGCGCGTAAATGACCGCTTGATTTCAGCACTAATACTTCCAAGCTCGTCAATTGAATTTGTACCAGCATAAAGTTATTCAAGCTCAGTGCATTTTCTTCCGCACTCATTGCAACTCCGCCAAGCGTAACGGCGCTTTCAAGCGTGGGGGCAGATAAAACGCTGCCGGGGGCGGGCGTGGCTAAATAGACGCGCTGCGACATAACGCTGGCCTGTTCCCAGCCTTCGCGTGAAAGGGTGTCGCCATGATAAAAACGGGCATTGCCTTGCAATCGAAGCTGCTGGCCCTCGCCATAAAAACACCAGCTGACCCTTGGCATGTCTTTAAGTTGTTGCACTTTGGGGCTACGAACATCGGTATGAAAGCTGACGTAAGCATTGCTTTGGTCTGCTTGTCGCAGCACAACGTAACGAGCTTCTGGGCCATTGATTGTTTGAGTTGCCAGTACGCCCTGATGAAACGGCGAGCGGCTTTGTGTTTTGCCCTGCCGCAGGCTTTCCCAAGCCTGCTGCCAAAGTTCGTCGAGTTCAACGACAGCTTCAGTCATGGGTTAAAAAACGCGGCAAAACACGGCTTTCAAATAACGGCTTTCCTGCACATGCGCCATAAACGGATGGTCACCACCAGCGCCGGATACTTTTAATATTTGCACGGTACGTCCGGCAAAAAAAGCAGCGCGACGAATCATGTCGAGAAATTGTTCTTCGCTTACCAGACCGGTGCAGGAGCAGCTTAATAAAATACCGCCGGGTTTGACCACGCTCATCGCGAGCTTGTTCATGTCATTGTATTTTTTTAGCGCCGGAATAATCTGTTCGCGGTCGCGGGTCATTTTTGCCGGATCAAGAATCACCACGTCGTATTCATCGCCACGTGCGGCGGCATCGCGCAGGAACGGAAATAAATCGGCTTGGGTGAATTTGATTTGCGCTTTATTCAGATGCGCATTTTTCTTGGCAACTTCCAGAATTTCTTCGTCAAGATCAATACCGGTCACCTCGGCTGCTTCGCCGCGAGTCTTGGCGTAAATCGCGAAGCCGCCAGAATTGCAGCAAATATCGAGTACCGATTTATCTTTGCAAAAGCGCGCCAGATATTCGCGGTTCTCGCGTTGGTCGGCAAAGAAACCTGTTTTATGACCAGTGCCGGGGCTGGCGCGAAACTTCACGCCAAATTCGGTAATCACGGCAGGCTGCGGGGCATCGGGTGATCGGAAATCAAAACTTTCCTGCTTTTGCACGTGGTCTTCAGCGAACGCATAAAAACGACAGCCGGGAAATTCTTCGCGCAGCGCGGTATAAATCCATTCGCGATAACGAAAGGCACCGGCCGAGAAAAATTCGACCACCAGCAAATCATCGTAACGGTCAACGACCAAGCCCGATAAACCATCGCCTTCGGAATGCACGACGCGCCAGGCATCGGAAATTTCATCAATCTTTAATACATCACGCCGCAGCTCGACCGCTTGGCGAATTTTGCGACGGAAAAAATCTTCATCGATCGCTTCATCCGGGTCTTCGGTCAATACCCGCAAGGCAATGCGCGAATGGCCATTATAAAAACCACGTGCACACCAGGTGCCGGTGGCATCGACAATATCGACAATGGAACCTGGTTTGGGTTTTTGCTCGGGTTTTTCGACCATCTTCTGAAAAATCCAGGGATGGGTCGAGCGGCGTTCTATTTTTAAATAAACGGTGGGAATAATGGTGGTGTTGAGTGTGTTCATGGGCTTATTGTACCCGCCCCGATGGCCGCGTTGACGCCAACTTAACCTGACTTTGCTACAATGTGCGCAGAAGGGGAGTAGCTCCCGCCTCCGATGTCGTCAATACGGGCCAAAAGCCCCGGCACGGAAGACAGGCCTAGCCTGTGAGCAAGACCTTCGCCGCAAGGGCGAAGTCGTGTCTGCAAATTAAATCAGAACTTCACGTCCAGCATTTCTACTAATTGATAAGGAGATGATATGGAAAGTATTGGCACCCCGATGATGTGGTCGGTTTTTATTGCGCTGGTGATTGCTGCGCTGCTCATTGATTTATTGGTTTTGAAACAAAGTGGTCCTCATAAAGTCAGCATGCGAGAAGCCGGGCTGTGGTCGCTGTGTTGGATTGCATTGGCCTTGATTTTTAACGCCGGGCTTTGGTGGTACTTGAAAGGCAGCATGGGTGATGTTGCAGCCAACCGAATTGGTCTGGAATTTTTAACCGGTTATTTGGTCGAGAAAGCCCTAGCGGTCGATAATATTTTTGTCTTCCTGATGATATTTAGTTATTTCGCGGTACCGCCGCAATATCAACAACGAGCTTTAATCTGGGGCGTAATTGGTGCGATATTTTTGCGGGCGATCATGATTTTTATTGGCGCGGCATTAATCGCGCAATTTCACTGGATTCTGTATTTTTTCGGTGCCTTCCTGGTATTGACCGGTGGCAAAATGTTGTGGGCGGCGGGCCAGGAATCGGATTTAAATACCAATCCAATTTTGAAATGGCTGCGTGGTCATTTAAGTGTGACCGATAAACATCACGATGAAAAACTTTGGATTATTGAAAACGGCAAACGGTTTTTCACGCCAATGTTTCTGGTGTTAATCATGATTGCGGTCACCGATGTGATTTTTGCGGTTGATTCAATCCCGGCTATTTTCGCCATCACCACCGATCCGTTTATTGTTTTAACGTCCAATGTGTTTGCGGTTTTGGGCTTGCGTGCACTGTATTTTCTATTAGCCGGTATGGCCGATAGATTCCATCTGCTCGCTTATGGCCTGGCCCTGGTGCTGGTGTTTATCGGCACGAAAATGTTGATCGTGGATTTTTTCAAAATTCCGGTTGGCGTTTCATTGATGGTAGTGGCGGCCTTGATTGCTTCGGCGATGGTGCTGAGCTTGTGGATTAAACCACGTCTGCAACAACCGTAGGGTGGGCATTGCCCACCTTTTCCGGCGTCATCGCGATCTGTTCGGTGGGCAATGCCCACCCTATGGCTGGACTTCTCGTCACCCTCTGACCTTGTGTTCTGTCATAGCTTCCCCATTTTATGAGCATGAGTAATTCAGATGCCATTGAAACGTCACCCATTCCGCAGCGGTTCCGTCGTGCCTTAAACATTAGCCTGGGCTTTATTGCGCTGCTATTTGCCTGTTTTTATCTACAACAACGCTTTGACTATCAAGACTTAAGTTTGCAACCAGGTCTGTGGGCGGGTTTGGTCGGCATTATTACGGCACCACTTTTGCATGGCTCATTCGAACATTTATTTTCTAATAGTTTTTCAATTTTAATACTGGGTACTTTAGTGGGCACGGTTTATCCCAAAGCAGGTAGTCGTGCCCTGCCGGTGATCTGGATTTTATCGGGCATCGGCACCTGGTTTCTTGCGATTAAAGGCTTTCATATTGGCGCCAGTGGCATTACCCACGGGCTGATGTTTTTTCTGATGACGATGGGCGTATTACGACGTGACCGGCCCGCCTTGGCGGCGGCTTTTATCGGTATTTTATTATTCGGCGGCATGCTGCTTAGTGTGTTGCCACAGCGGCCTGATATTTCCTGGGAATATCATTTAAGTGGTGCCCTTGCCGGTATTTTGTCGGCCTTGATCTGGCGCAAATTGGACCCTGCACCACCGCGCCCGGTATATAGCTGGGACGAGGAAGTGGATGAAGACGAAGGCAATGAAGATATCGATACGCTGGAGCCGCCACGGCCAACTGAGGTACCAGTGCTTTGGCAAAGGCCGAGCCAGGTCAATAATGAGTCGGTGGTATTGATATTTCGTCGGCCTAAAATGAATGAAACCCCGCCGCCAAAAGCGCCTTGATGCATGCCAAACCCGGGGTGCTGAACTGCCGCAGTTTTTAGAGTAGCCTATCCCTGCACGAACCTGGGGGGCAAGGCTTGAGCATACACTTCGATATTCGTTCGGCCATGTTAATCGGCGCGTTTTTGAACGTGTTGATAGCCATCATGTTGCTGTTCGTTCGAAGCAGCCTGCCTGTGATTTATCAAAATAGTTTGCGTTGGTGGTGGCTGGGCTTGTTACTACAGCCGACCGGCTTTTTTTTAATTGCAATGCGTGGACATTTATCGGCGATATTTTCTGTCGTATTGGCAAATATGATGATCGCCGGATCACTGGCCTGTTATGCGATTGCATTACGCATGTTTACCGGAGCACCGCAGCAACGTGCTATTGCTGCTGCTCTGATACTGACGGCCGGTGTTGTCGCCGGGTGGTTTTCACTCGTCGTGGACAATATGCTTGCACGCGTTATTTTACTGTCATTTACACACGCACTTTTGCTGGCGTTTGGTGCGCGCGCCATTTATCGTCAGGAGCTGAAAATTACCCGGGTTTCACATACCCTGGCAGGAATGTTCGTTATCTCGGCGATTGCGATGTTCAGCAGAGCAATTTACCATCTGGTATCACAAGACCCGATCGTCAATATCTTTGATATGCGTTGGCCCACAGTAGTCAGTTATGGCATGGGCGGTCTATTACCGATTGTGGGAACGATTGGATTCTTGTTGATGTGCACCGAGCGCAGTCAAAAAGACCTGCAACGCATGGCTAGCGAAGACCCGCTAACGAATGCTTATAACCGGCGTGCGCTGGCAGAATATGGCGCTCGTGAAATGGCACGCGCGCGTCGTCACGGTACGCCGCTTTCGGTGATCTTGATTGATATCGATTACTTCAAAAAAATTAATGACGAACTCGGCCATGCCGCAGGTGATTTGGCCTTGATAGAAACCGTGCGGCGCCTGCAAAAAAACTTGCGTAGCGAAGATTATTTAGGCCGCATGGGAGGCGAGGAATTTTTAATTCTGCTACCCGACACCGACATAGGGCAGGCGCAAACCTTCGCACAGCGTATTCGTGAAGAGTTCGCCAATCAGCCGATGCTGCTGCTTGAGCAAAATCGTTGCATTACCTTGTCAGGCGGCATTACATTGTTATCAGCCAGCGATCATTTATTTGACGACATGTTGCGCCGCGCTGATAAAGCCATGTACACGGCCAAGGCAATGGGTAGAAATCGCATGCAGCTCGATAACGCGGCCACGTTATTTTAGCGCTTCAAGCCAAGCTGCTTGTCATGCCACTGCGGCATCACGATTTGTGAAGTTATCGCGCCAATAAGTGCTAAAAACATGTCCCACTGGGTGTCCCAAACATCGCCCTGGGTTGCCAGAAATGCATCGGCTGCACCGCCCCACGCCAAGGCTGACCACCATTCAATCATTTCAAAAAAAGCACTGAAGGCGAGGCAGGCGCAGACAGTCAATACGCCAAGCCATTTGCCGCGTGTCAGGGTGCTGGTTCGCAATAATAACTCGCGGACTAAAATCGCCGGCACAAAACCCTGCATAAAATGGCCAAGGCGATCGTAGTGGTTGCGACTTAAATCAAAGGCTTCTTTGGCCCACAAACCCAATGGGGTTTCGGCATAGGTGTAATGGCCGCCATACATCAATACCAGTGCATGAATTACCAAGGCAACGCAGAGTAATTTTGTGAGCGGAAATTTTTTCCAGCGCCAAATAATCAAGATCAAACCGACAAACACCCAGATAACTTCTAAAAACCAGGTGAGTGCATCTAAAGCACCAATTGCCGATACCGCCAAGGCCGCACAAACAAAAAATAGCAGGCCATAGGCCATTTTGGGTCCAGGACTGGCTATCTGCATGTCGTGCTCCGATTGTTGTGTGGCTTCGCCAATGCTAATGTCGCCCCGAAGGAGAAATCTATGCGCTTAGCTTATTCCAGTTTACTGCTGTGTGGTTTATTGGCAGCATGCAAACAAGAGGCACCGGTGATAGACACGCCTGCTTACGCGCCAAGCGCGCAGGCGCTCAATGAAGGCGCCCAACGCATTCAGGCCGATGTCGCCTATTTGGCTGCCGATGCCCGCGAAGGCCGTGCTACGGGTTCAGTGGGTTTCGATCAGGCCGCCGACTATGTGGCGACCCGATTCAAGAATCTTGGCTTGGAACCCGCAGGTGATAACGGAACATTTTTTCAGCGGGTTCCTCTGCTTGAAGCAACGCGCCAACAAAATGGCGCCGTCCTGAAATTACAGCAGGATAATTTTATTCAGGAATTTATTTTTGAAAAAGAGTTTTTGCCCGGTGTTAATTTTAATCAACCAACACACAGTATTACCGCAGCCATGGTCTTTGTCGGGCAAGGCGTATTCGCACCGGATTTAAAACATAATGATTATGCCGGTGTCACTCTGCGCGATAAAATTGCGGTGGTTTTTGATGGCGCCCCCGAATACTTCCCCATTACCCAGCGCGCGTTTTACAGCTCGCGCAACGAAAAATTAAAGCAACTCAGTGAACGTGGGGCTGTCGGTGTTTTGTATATCAGCAACCCAAAAAAAGAAGCAGAACGACCTTGGGCGATGGACAGCGGTAACTGGGCAGTGCCCGGCATGCGCTTGCTGGACAAAAACCAAATGCCCATTGATAGTTTTCCACAATTACAGGCCAGTGCAAGCGTAAGTTTAGAGGCGACTCGAAAAATTCTTGATGGTGCTAAATATTCAGCCGATGTTTTATTCGATCAATTAAAACAAGGCAGCTTAAAGGCTTTCGATTTACCAGGAACCATGACCATCGCTGGCAACACGCAATTGCGCACGCTGGAAAGTCGCAATATCGTCGCAAGATTACCCGGCAGCGATGCCAAACTGGCGACTGAAAATGTCGTGTTCTCTGCGCACTTGGATCATATCGGCATCGGTGCAGCCGTCAACGGTGACACGATTTATAACGGCGCGCTTGATAACGCGCTGGGTGTTGGCATTATGTTGGAAGCGGCCCGCAGCGCGAGCGTACTGAGCACCAAACCGAAACGCTCGATGCTATTTATTGCCGTTACCGGCGAAGAAAAGGGTTTGCTGGGCGCCGATTATTTTGCCAAGAATCCGACCGTGGCAAAAAATTCGATCGTGGCCAATATCAATATGGACATGCCAGTCATTCTGACCGAGTTACTCGATGTGGTGACCATTGGCACAGATCATAGTTCGCTGCAAAAACAGGTAGAACAAGCGGCTAGCGATATCGGGTTTTTGTTGTCGCCAGACCCGGCACCCGATCAAGTGGTGTTTGTGCGCTCGGATCAATTTGCTTTCATTCGGCAGGGCATTCCTGCGGTATTTCTGGACGGCGGCGTGGTGGCGAAAGACCCGAATATTATCGGCAAAGAGTTACTCGAGAAATTTCTGAAAAATCATTATCACCAACCCAGTGACGATCTAAAGCAGCCCATTCATTATCCCACCGCAGCTAAAATGGCCGCATTGAACGCACGCATTGGTCAACTGGTGGCTGATGATCCCTATCGACCACGTTGGAATCTGGGCGATTTTTTTGGTCAGAAATTTGCAGGTCAGCCATGACGTGTGTATTTCAACTGTTACCTGAACACGGCTTACAAACCGCACGTCGCTCGAACTATTATTTTAAGGGCTTGGAAGCGCTACACTGTCAGTATGAATTCACCCAATCGCATTGAACATCAGCTAACCGACAAAGGTTATGTCCCGGTTTACACAACAACCGTCGTCGAACAGCCTTGGGACAGCTATACCAAAACCGACCACGAAGTTTGGGCGACTTTGTTCAAACGCCAACGTGAATTATTGCCCGGTCGTGCCAGCACGGAGTTTCTGCAAACCCAGGATGAAATGGGGATGGGCGAGCAGGGGATTCCAAAATTTGCTGATTTAAATATCCAACTTAAAGCAAAAACCGGCTGGGAAATTATTGCCGTTGAAGGCTTGCTGCCCGAGCTGACTTTTTTTGATCATTTAGCTAACCGCCGGTTCCCGGTGACATGGTGGATTCGCAAACCCGAGCAACTCGATTATTTGTCCGAGCCTGATTTATTCCACGACTTGTTTGGTCACGTGCCTTTATTGATGGACCCGGTATTTGCCGACTACATGGAAGCCTATGGCAAAGGCGGCGTCAAAGCCCATGCACTCGGCCCGGAAGCACTCGCACAGTTAACCCGTTTGTATTGGTACACGGTCGAGTTTGGTTTGATTAATACCAAGGACGGCCTGCGAATTTACGGCGCCGGTATTTTGAGTTCGAAAGGCGAGAGTATTCATTGTCTTGAATCAAACGCACCGAACCGAATTGGTTTTGATTTACTACGCGTCATGCAAGCACGCTACCGGATTGATACTTATCAAAAAACCTATTTCGTCATTGACAGCTATCAACAATTATTTGATGCGACCCTGCCCGACTTTATTCCGTATTACCAAAAACTCGCCAATCAAGACAGCATCGCTGCCGGACACGTATTAGACACCGACAAAGTATTCAATCGCGGCACCGGCGAAGGCTGGCTGCAAGATGGCGATGTTTAATTGGTTGATGAATCGGGCCCAAGGGCCCTCCTACAAAATTAATAAAACGTAGGAGGCCGCTGCGACCGCCATGGATGGCGGGAGTGCAGGCTTTTAACAGACGCATGTCTGGTCAAACGCAGGAGCAGTTTTCTGCCGGGCGACGTAGCTGCCATTCACGCCCGCAACCGAAACCGTTCACGATAATCGGCCGGCGTCAGATGCGTATCTCGTTTGAATAGTTTTCTGAAACTGGCGCTATCGTGATAACCGCAGCGTTCAACAATTTCGTCAAAACTCATCAAGGTAGTCTCCAGCAAAGCCTTCGCGCGCTCAACGCGCAGATGTTGAATATGCCCAATCGGGCTGGCATTGTAGTGCTGGCGAAAATGCCGCAATAAACTACGTTCACTGGTATCACAATGTTCGGCCAATTCACTAACACTGAGTTCCCGATGCAGTTGTTGCTGGATAAAATGCTCGGCTTTTTCCGATAAAGAATGTCGTGGCCGTTCGGCCAAGGCAAAACTGATATACGGAGCCTGGCTTTGGCGCTCGCTATCAATCAGCATCATGCGGCCGGTCATTTGTGCCAGAGATTCATCAACACGATGGGCGAGCAATTGTAAAATGCAGGTATAAACAGCCGTACTTGCACCGGTCGTGGTCAACATGCCGTCTTGAACAATCATGCGCTCAACATTGAGCCGCACCTTCGGATAACGCTTGCGAAAAGCGGCGTCCAGCCACCAACTCGTGGTGGCTTCATGGCCATCAAGCAGACCCGATTCGGCGAGTAAAAACGAACCACAACATGCCGCGATCAAAGGCACGCCGCGCAAGTGCATGGCTCGCAGTAATTCTATTTCAGGCTGATAGGCGCTCAGTTTTTTAATCACGTCTTCGGCACTGTCATGCATATAGCCTGGAATTAATAAGCAATCGAGCGCACAGTCTGGCGACTGCGCGCCATGCAGTTGCAGCCCGCCGCTGCCGGTCACTTGTGATAATCCGCGAGCACTAATCAACACGGTTTCTATTCGCAGCTGCGTGCCCGGCTCACGTAGTAGGGCCAGTTTTTGAGCGGTACGGAACATATCGGCCGGGCCCGTGAGGCTGGAAAGCATGCAGCCTTCCATCGCCAGCAGACCCAGCGTGAAGCGTTGTTCCTTATTCGACATAAACCGCTCCGGTGTTATTTCCTAACCATTCAATCAAGCTGGCAGGCACTGCCAGGGCATCGCTTTGATTGTCGTTACAACCGACTAGCGGCACATGACCACTGTGGCCCTGGGGCAATGCGGTTTGTGAAGGCGCCAATAATTCTGGTTGTCCATTTGCATCGCGGGTGAGTAACCACAATCCGGTCGGCACTTTTGCTCTCGAATGGCAGTTATTCTCAAGTTGAATGGCAAAATCCTGGCCATCGCTCGGCAATAAGCGCCACTGCGCGTTTGCCGCATTCAACACCGCGGTATATTGGCCACCGGCTTGGTAAACCGGATGGCTATCGAGTTCGCTACTTACAGCGCTGCTGCTGAGCAAGATACTGGCGATTAGGGTGATGATAAGTTTCATGATCTGTCTCCTTCAAAGCGGGCGGCGCCCGGGGTGAACACAGAATCTGCCTAAAGTATGCCGTCAAATAGTGGCGGTTACGACAGTTTAATGGCGAAAACAGCCAAAATTAGCATTCCGACCCTTTTGCCTAAGTGAGAAGAGATAATCGCCAAAACAGGAGAAGCAATCGATGGGCCAATTTATAAACGCGGTGAGTCTGGTAGTCACTGATTACGATGATGCCATCGATTTTTATACCCATAAACTGGGTTTCGAGTTGATCGCAGACACCCGTTTGAGCGATGAAAAACGCTGGGTGCTGATTGCCCCGCGCGGCGCAAAAGAAACCCGGATTTTATTGGCGAAAGCGTCCAACACCGAGCAAAGTAAAGCTATCGGTAATCAAACCGGCGGGCGTGTGTTTTTATTTTTGCAAACCGATAATTTTTGGAACGATTACCAGAACATGAAAGAAAAAGGCATCGCCTTTAGCGAGACACCGCGCGAAGAAAGTTACGGTACCGTTGTGGTATTCCAGGATTTGTATGGCAATAAATGGGATTTATTGCAGCTTCGATAAATAGCTCAGTAGCAGCTCGAACTCAGAATTTTTTGCCACATCTAAGCCTGCTATTGCGTTGACCCTGTACCTTATTTATTCATCATGACGCTGTTGTGGGAGTGCCATAAGGCGCGAAAAACCTGCGATATCGTCATTCGCGCCTTACAGCTCTCCCACACTTTTTTCTACAACGCATCACCATCAAGCTCGCCGGTCCGGATTCGCATCACGCGTTCCAGGTCATAGACGAAAATTTTACCGTCACCGATTTTTCCGGTGTTGGCCGCGTTTTGAATGGCCTCGACAACGCGTTCGAGTTGGTCGCCATTAACGGCGACTTCAAGTTTTATCTTCGGTAAAAAATCGACCACATACTCGGCACCACGATAGAGTTCGGTATGGCCTTTCTGGCGACCGAAGCCTTTCACTTCGGTTACCGTTACGCCGGTCACGCCAACTTCGGAAAGCGCTTCGCGGACATCGTCTAGTTTAAATGGCTTGATAATTGCCATAACCATTTTCATTGGGTTTGCTCCTCGCAATAAAATATTTTGGGCTGGAATGAATAAGTAGTAGGCGAATTAAAGGTTATAGCCGCGCTCATCGTGCAAGACTAAATCCAGACCTTCGGTTTCGCCATCATTATCAATACGCATTGGCGATATTTTATTCACCAAGCCCCAGGCTATGAAGGTTACCGCACCCGACCACGCAACGGTCACTAAAACCGCGAGTGCCTGCTTGCCGACTTGTGCGCCCATCGAAATCCCTTCGGCAAAACCAACGCCGCCTAATGCCGCATCGGCAAACACGCCGGTGAGCAAGGCACCAACTATGCCGCCAACGCCATGCACGCCAAATACGTCCAGACTATCGTCATAACCGAGTTTACGTTTCAGGCGCGATGAGGCCAGGAAGCACAACAAGCCCGCACTCAAACCAATCACCAGCGCACCCGTCGGACCGCAACTACCCGATGCCGGTGTAATCGCCACCAAGCCCGCGACCGCGCCCGACACCACGCCCAGCAAAGAAGGTTTGCCGTGCGAAATCCATTCGGCAAACATCCAGCTCAGCGCCGCGGCGGCGGCGGCAATTTGTGTCACCAGCATCGCCATACCAGCGCTGCCATTCGCAGCCACTGCACTACCGGCATTGAAACCGAACCAGCCCACCCACAATAAACTGGCGCCGACTAATGTCGAAGTCAGGTTATGCGGCATCATCGCGGTGGCAGGATAACCCTTGCGCTTGCCAACCATGATGCAAGCGACCAAACCTGCGATACCTGCATTGATGTGCACCACGGTGCCGCCGGCAAAATCGAGTACGCCCCAATCCCAAAACAAACCCCCGACGCCGGCCCAGGTCATGTGAGCAATCGGCAAATAAGAAAACGTAAACCAAAGCGCCGTGAAGGCTAGCAAAGGCCCGAAGCGAACCCGTTCGGCGAAGGCACCCACAATCAAGGCCGGTGTAATAGCGGCGAAGGTTAACTGGAACATGATGAATACGGTTTCAGGTACGGTGCCAAACAAGGTATCTCGGCCAACGCCCAACAACATCGCTTTCTCGAAGCCACCAATAAAACTATTGAAATTGATAACGCCCGCTTGCATCCCCTGTGTACTGAAGGCGAGGCTATAGCCATAGATCAACCAGAGCACGGTGATCAAACTCACAATAGCGAAACATTGCATCAGTACACTAAGCACATTCTTGGAGCGGACCAGGCCGCCATAAAAAAGCGCCAGCCCCGGAATGCTCATCATCAGCACCAACAGGCTGGCGGTAAGCATCCAGGCGGTGTCGCCGGAATCAAGTGTCGGTGCAGCCGTCTGGGCCCAGGCCGGCGCGGCAACAATTGCGATGAGAGAAATAGATAAAGCGATGAATTTTTTAAACATGGTCAACCCCCTTGTTAATAATGTTTATAAACATCATTGTTAGGATTGAATGCTCGTGATTTTCGTGTTTAATTATGGGCCCGCCGAAAAAGGGCTGTGGTAGGATTTTTCCTACGTTTCATGCCCATTTGTACTGATATTCGCCGCGCAATACTTCGCCATACTGACATCGCCCCTTAGGAGTAAGACCCAATGATCGACCTGAAAGCGATAGACGAGCTAGCCCGCCGCCTGAATGATTTAGTGCCACCCGGCCTGCACGACGCCCGTGCCGACCTTGAGCAAAATTTCAAAAGCACTCTGCAATCGGGTTTGAATAAATTGAACCTGGTCACCCGCGAAGAGTTTGATGTACAACGTGCGGTGCTGCTACGCACTCGCGAAAAAATCGATACGCTCGAACGCGCTATCGAAATTCTGGAAGCGCGTTTGAACTCGCCTTCCAGCAATTCAAAAAACTAGACCGGATTCTTTTTCATGACACTGGCGCTGGCCTATAGCCGCGCCCGGACGGGCGTTTATGCGCCGGAAGTTCGGGTCGAAATTTATTTAGCAGGCGGCTTGCCACGTTTTAATATCGTTGGCTTACCCGAAGCAGCCGTACGTGAAAGTCGTGACCGCGTGCGCGCCGCCATTCAATGTTCAAAACTCGAATTTCCGAATCGAATTATTACCGCCAATCTGGCACCGGCGGATTTACCCAAAGACGGTGGCCGTTTTGATTTAGCTATTGCACTGGGCATTCTTGCGGCGAATGGCGAGGTAAGTGTTGAAGCCTTATCGAAATACGAATGTCTAGGCGAACTCGCGTTGACCGGCGAGTTGCGTGAAGTCGATGGCGTTTTACCGGCCGCACTGGCAGCAGCTAAAGCCGGGCGCGCGCTTATTGTGCCGATTGCCAATGGCGATGAAGTGGCATTGGCTAGCGATGTTGAAGCTTATATCGCCCGCAGTTTATTAGAAGTAGTGGCACATATTAATGGTGTGCGTTCGCTGCCATTGGCAATGCCAAAAATAATTAATAACGAACCGATTCATTATCTTGATTTAGCCGATGTGCGCGGGCAACTACAAGCACGACGCGCATTGGAAATTGCCGCAGCGGGCGCGCACCATTTACTTTTTATCGGTCCACCCGGTTGCGGAAAAACTTTATTGGCCTCGCGCTTGCCGGGCTTGTTGCCGGAGGCTTCCGAACAAGAAGCGCTGGAAAGTGCGGCCATTGCATCGGTGAGTGGCCGCGGTTTGGATGTTGCTCGTTGGCGACTTCGTAATTTTCGCAGCCCTCATCACACTGCTTCGGCAGTGGCCTTGGTGGGTGGCGGTGCCGAACCCCGCCCGGGCGAAATTTCGCTCGCACATAACGGCGTTTTATTTCTGGATGAACTTGCTGAATGGGATAGACGCGCATTGGAAGTTTTGCGTGAACCCTTGGAATCTGGTGTCGTCACCATTTCGCGTGCAGCAAGACAAAGCGAATTTCCCGCGCGCTTTCAATTGGTGGCTGCGATGAACCCCTGTCCCTGCGGATGGTCGGGCGATCCCTCCGGTCGCTGCCGTTGTTCATTGGAAGCAATACAGCGCTATCGCTCGCGCTTATCGGGCCCGTTGATGGATCGCATTGATTTGCAATTATCGGTACCGCGTCTGGCCCCGCATGAAATGCGTAACGACGCTCCGCGTGGCGAAGCCACCGAATTTGTCCGCAAACGCGTTATTGCGGCACGCGAAATACAAAAACAACGCTGCGGTAAAACCAATGCCCGGCTTTCACAATCGGAAACCGAAAAATATTGCTGTCTCGCCACTAAAGATCAAAACCTTCTGGAACGGGCAATGGAAACTTTGCAATTATCAGCACGTGCTACCCACCGAATATTGCGGGTATCACGCACCATTGCCGATCTGACCGCCAGCGAAAATATCAATACGCAACACTTAAGCGAAGCCATTGGCTATCGACAATTAGACCGTGGGGTTTGTTGAGCCAAAGGCATCGGCATTAAAAATGGGCCTCGATTGAAGCTATCGCAACCCGCAGTTTTTTGATTCAGAATACGTTGCATGATCAAACCAGCGAGGCACCATGGTCACTTTAACTGTCACCCGCGATTCTGGTTATGCCGATCTTGTCCGGACTTATGCCGTCATACTCGATGATAAAAAAATTGGCAAGCTGAAAAATGGCGAAACCAACAATTTTTCAATCCCTGCCGGCACCCATACACTCCGTATGAAAATTGACTGGTGCGGTTCAAAAACCTTGAGCATCAATGCCCTTGAAGGTCAACCGCTCGCATTTAATACCAGTTCTAATCTTCGCGGCCTGAAATTATTTTTAAACCTGTGGTATATCCTGTTTGATCGAAGTTCGTATCTGCGAATTGAGCAAAAAATTTG
>JAYSXB010000308.1:0-2698 GCA_043717775.1 Arenimonas sp. | reverse complement strand
GTCGATGAAAGTTTTTCGCAATTTTTAAAAACCCGTATATTGACTTCAAGTTTTTCTGCCAGAAAAATTATTTTTGAAATTACCGAAACCAGCGCCGTGCGTGATTTGTCACGCGCACAGAATTTGATTAATGATATGCGGGCACTTGGATGTCGGTTTGCACTGGATGATTTCGGCACCGGTTTTTGTTCATTTAATTATTTGCGAAACCTGGATGTGGATTACTTCAAAATTGACGGCAGCTTTGTCCGCGACCTGCAAAGCTCGTCCTTATCAACGGCAGTCATTAAATCGATTACCGACATCGCCCATGTGCTCAACAAAAAAACCACGGCCGAGCACTGCGAAAATGAGGAACTGGCAGAAATATTACTGAGCCTGAACGTTGATTATGCGCAAGGCTTCGGCATTCACACACCCGAACCGATAGACGAGTATTTTTCTACCAGAAGCTCTAAAATTAGCGAATGAATACACGTCATCTATTTTGCTGTGCTCTTGGCTTTTGTGGTTTGCTGATCATTGGCTTGCAGTGTGTGCCGTTGCCATTATTTGGAAATCAGCAAGCGACTATTTCAAGAAAACAAATATTAAAAAAATCGGCTGCACACAATGAAGCCGCGGGACAAGCCTCGCCTTCGTCATTTGGCAACGAAATAGAATTTGAAACAAATAATGGCGTCGTTTATGTTTACGTTAACAACCGTTTGGCAGGTCCCTTGCAGGTGCAATTAAGCGCCGGCAGTTCAACTCGAAATATGGATGCTTGGCCATCATTGCCCGTCACTTATGTGCTTGAAGCCAAGAAGCGAAAATTACTCACTCAACTGCAAGCGATCGACGCCAATGCACCGATGATTCGTGATTTACAAAGTTTGCGCATACCCGGCGACCCGCACGCCATCCCCGATGAAGTGAGCTATTCGCTGCCTATCGATGAAAACAGTCGCTGGGAATTGGGCCAGGAATTTAACGGCGAATATTCACATCACGACGAGCAAAATCGTTATGCCGTCGATTTTATTGTGCCCATCGGTACACCGGTATTGGCAGCACGTGCCGGTGTGGTGATGGAAACTATCGCTAGTTACAGTACCGGCGGACAAAACGCAAAAATGTATGCTGATCGCGCCAACTTTATCCGCATTTTGCACGACGACGGCAGCATGGCGCTTTATGCACACCTAAAAGAAAATGGCATTCTGGTAAGTACCGGCCAACGGGTCGGATTAGGCGAACCGATTGGCTACTCCGGCAACACCGGTTTTTCCAGCGGACCGCATTTACATTTTGCGCTGCAAATTAATACCGGTATGCGGCTGACATCGATTCCCTTTAAGATGGTCGGGCCACAGGGTTTTCTCCCATTATCCCAGTAGGGGCGCCCGCTTGCTGCACCGGCCTTTGATGACAATGTAGGAGGGCCCTTGGGCCCGACTAAATCCGTCGCCCGCAAGCGGCCTCCTACGAAAATATTCTTTACTCAAAGCGGGCGCAGCAAGCAGGCGCGTCTGCGGAGGCCTTACGCACCTGAGCTTGCGATATAATGCCGCCCTTGTCTTCAAGCCCTCGCGGCCCGCCTAATGTCTGAACATCTGAACCAAACCCATCGACGTCGCACGTTTGCGATCGTCTCGCATCCCGATGCGGGCAAAACCACCCTCACCGAAAAATTATTATTATTCGGCGGTGCCATTCAAATGGCCGGTAGCGTCAAGTCGCGTAAAGCGGCCCGGCATGCCACTTCAGACTGGATGGCGCTGGAAAAAGAACGTGGCATTTCGGTGACCTCATCGGTCATGCAATTTCCCTATGAAGGTCGCATCGTTAATTTGCTCGACACCCCAGGCCATGCCGACTTTTCGGAAGATACTTATCGCGTGCTTACAGCGGTCGATTCGGCATTGATGGTGATTGACTGCGCCAAGGGCGTTGAAGAACGCACCATCAAATTGATGGAAGTGTGTCGCCTGCGTGACACGCCCATTATGACCTTCATCAATAAGCTCGACCGCGAAGGTAAATCGCCGATTGATTTACTTGATGAAGTCGAGTCTGTGCTCGGCATTCAGTGTGCGCCAATTACCTGGCCCATTGGCATGGGTTCGCGCTTGAAAGGTGTGGTGCACTTAATTAGCGGCGAAGTCCATATTTACGAACAAGGGCGTAACTTCACGCGGCAAGACTCCACCATTTTTTCATCGCTTGATGACCCACAATTAGCCAAGCGTCTCGGTGCCGACATGCTGAGAGAAGTGCGCGAAGAACTGGAACTCGTCGAAGGTGCATCACATCCCTTCGATAAGGAAAAATATTTGTCTGGCCAGCAAACGCCGGTATTTTTTGGCTCGGCCGTGAATAATTTCGGCGTGCAATTGCTGCTGGATTTTTTCGTTGAACATGCACCGGCTCCGAAATCACGCGGCACCACTGGTCGCGAAATTGAACCGGAAGAAGAAACTTTCTCCGGCTTCGTCTTCAAAATCCAGGCCAATATGGACCCGCAACATCGTGACCGGGTTGCATTCATGCGCATCTGCTCCGGCCGTTTTGATGCCGGCATGAAAGCTTTTCACGTGCGCAGCGGCAAGGAACAAAAACTGGCGAATGCGCTTACCTTCATGGCGAGTGATCGTGAAATTGTCGAAACCGCCTACCCTGGCGACGTGATTGGTTTGCATAATCACGGCACTATTTC
>JAYSXB010000307.1:0-6907 GCA_043717775.1 Arenimonas sp. | reverse complement strand
CAACAAAACCCCGGAACAAATCCGGGGTTTTGTTTTTATATTTAGCGCGGTGTGCCCGGCGCCATATGATTATCACGCCGCCAGATTTCACCACTATCGGTAATCGCCCAAGCATTGCCGGCTGCATCGACAGCGACGCGCTTGCCCGCGCCTTGCACGTCAACCCAACTACCGGCATTGTTCCATCGATAAATGGCATTGCCATCACCGTTGCCGCGTTTGCAGCCCACGGCATAGACGTTTTCGCCATTCGCAGCAACGTCAGTGAAACAACCCGGGCGTTTTTGCCATTGATTGCTACCGTCGCGCCATTCGTAAATATGGCCTTGTGCGTTGACTACCCAGGCGCCGGCCCCGACTGATATGCGAACTCCTGCGCCAGACATTTCGGTCCAGCCACAGAAGTCTTTACCTCCCGTAATGGCAGAAGTCGGGCAGCGCTGCGAGCGCGAGATTGCATTGCCCGCTTCGCTGTTGGGTTGTGAAGTAATAATCCAAATACCCGCCCGGCCAGCACCAATGTCGGTGATGGGTTGGTTGTTGGGTGTGCCTCGTTTTAGCCATTCGCCGTCGTTGATGCTGGAATACAGCATGGCATCGCCGCCAATGGTGTAGCTGCTACCGCCAAAGGTGGCGATTGCACTGCCGTGGCCGGAAACCGGTAGTGGCACAAATGCCGCACCATTCCAGCGATAAAAACTGGATGAGCCGTGACTATTGGGAATTACGTCGCAACCGGTGACATACAGCACGCCGTTTTCACCCGCTGCGATGTCACGAGCACATCCTGCAACGCGTTCCCAGCGAGCTTCGGGTTCTAGAAGCGGTTGGTTGGCCATTACGATTGCCGCGCTACTCTGTTTTGTAACTCTTGATTCGACCGGTTGATTCAAACCATCTGAGGCAGCTGCAGCGAAATCGTGAAATGGAATGAATGCAATTGCGGCAATTGCGGCCAGATAAATTTTGGAAAAATGCATAAAGTATCCTCGGAAAAAGCATGCGCGAGCATGCGAAAAAGTGAAGGGCCAATGCGAAAGCCCAGCCCGTGATGAAAAAACCATGATCATTGCCGCTACATTCCAGAAAGTCCGTCGCATTGGGATCACGGCAATACCAGTTCCACGCGACGGTTGCTTGCCCGACCTTCCAAAGTGTTGTTGTCTGCCTGTGGTTTTGTTTCGCCCAAACCCTGGCTGCTCAATCGTGATGACAATGATTTATCCAGCTTTATTAATGCCACACGCACCGACTCGGCACGCGCCTTGGACAAAGCCAGATTGTCGCTATCAAGCCCAATGGCGTCGGTATGGCCTTCAATCTTCAGCGCCCCATGCGGCGCGGCGCGTATAGCGGCAATAATCGCCGGGAGATTTTCGGTAGATTCGGGTCGCAGCGTAGCCGAGCCAAAATCGAAATACAGGCCAGGTAGTACGACGCGTTTATTGACGCGTAATTGTTCGGCAAGTGCTGTCTCGGCCCTGGCCACAGGAAAGTCCACGCGCACCACCCGCAGTGCTGTCTTGCCAATGCGCCACTGCAAAGCGAGTGGGTTGGCGCTGTCGTCAAGCAAGCTCAGCTCAGCATCCATGGATTGACCATTTTTTGAAGTGAATCGACCATTGGCAATAATTACCGGCAGTTTTTGGATCTGCCCATTGATTAAAACGGCGAACTCTCCGCGGGCTTTTTTTTGTAACTCGCCCTTAAACACGACATTATTGTTTTTGGCAAGACTGGAAATTAAATCCGCATCTGGCAATTTTGCCGATGTTTGTGCGGCTATTGCCGGTATTATCCAGCGCGATTCGCCTACCAATGCGTAAGCAGATTTTCCTGTTTTGTCCAATTGTTTCAGCACCGCACTCGATACTCCAAGCGCCGTGGTGCCCGGGTAATCTTCCTGCACGTTTTCTTCAAAGGCGGTGCGATATCTGCGTGCACTGACAAGATCGACATCGTAAACAAAACGCTCGCTGGTGATAACGCGCGTGCGCGTTTTACTTTCGGGCACACTGGCGCTGTAGGCAATTAGCCAAGCGTCGCCTTCACGCCGCAGCACCCGTTTGCGTGATTCGTAATCGCCATTTTGTCCGGTCAAGGCAGTTGTCACCGTCAATCCCGCTTGATGCGGGATTCGCAGCGGCGTCAGTGCTGACGCGTTTGCGTTAAATACGCAAAGTGTCGCGGTGGCAGTTGCCAATATGCGTTTCAAGGGAAACATTTGTTTCCCCTCTTGGGATGGATTACACATAACGCACCGCCACCACCCGACAACGCGCCGGTTGAAACCACATTATTTCCGGCAGCATCGACTGCCGTGAAATTACCGCCAGAACCATTACCGCCTTGTGACAAACGCATCACCGCCGCCGGGTTTCCCGACTTGTTGTTGAGCAGGATATGTCTGCGACTGCCGCTGAGTTCGACGACGGCTTTTGCGTCGTTGCCAAGTACCTGGATCTCGCCTTGGCCTTCGGCGGCAGAGTAAAGCAGCACGCCGACGGCTTTGCCTGGCGCGCTTAATCCCAACTGGCCGCGACCACCTTCTTTGGTATTGCTGCCAGCCGACATTACTGCCTTCCCGTCCTTGTCATAGAGTCGCAGAATTCCGCCGCTCTCATTGATATTGACCGCCAATTCTCCGAGCACTTTCGCCGGCGCTTTGTCTTTGGCACCGCCACCGTCACGCAAAAAAATGCCATGACGATTATTTGCACCCGCACCCATGATGGTGGAGTTTTCCTTGGTGTAAACCTCTACCCGAGGACCTCGGCCTTCTCTCACTCCAACGCGGGCCTGAACGTCGCCAGATCCCATTTGAGTGACTACTGTTGCATGTTGCGCACTGCGTTCCAGTTGGATGGCTGAGCCAGAACCCAGCGTTCCCATTTTGAGAATATGGTTGTCGCCGACTGATTCAATTGTCACGATCGCTTGATTCTTTGCATCAACCACTACGAAGGGCGCCCGCACTCGATTGACCGGGCGAGTTTCCAGTTTAAGCAAACGATCATTCAACGACTGTAGTGTGAGTGTGTTGCTTTCGGCCGCTACGCTGCCGATACCGGTCAGCAGGAAAGCAGTGGCAAATGCAGAGCTGATGCCGACAAATGCGGATAGTCTTAATTCACGACGATTCATTGCGCGCCTCCGAGACGTGAAAAGGCTTTTCGACTTGCTGTTTCTAGTTGTGGACACAGCGATGTTTTGCGCTCGCCCTTGGTCATGCCGGTAACATTCAATGACACAATAATCGTGCCGTTGCGCACAATCATTTGTTGTGTACCAACAAGATCGGCATTACTTGATGAGCACCAAGCCGCGTTGCCCAAGCCTTCAATTTCCTGACCGGATTTACGTGTTTTTTCGCTTAGTTGATCGTTGACTGTCATGTTCAAATTGCCAGACAGTCCGGTCAGGCTGTCGAATAATGCATTGGATTCTGCCACTGTGTCGGCGCGAATAACTTGCACCATCAGCATGGTGAGTCGTCCCGGATTATCACCGCCAGCCCACATGCAGTTTTCCGGATCATCGGCCATTTGCCCGACGGCATAACCTACGACGGCTTGTGCTTCTTCAGCGGTAACTAGTGTGCAGGCACGAGGCAAAGCTGGGCGTGTTGCAACGGTAGTTGTGTTGGCGGCTGGCTCATCTACCGATGGCCATTGTGTGGAAGTGCTGTCGGCGTTGTTGCTGCAGCCGGCTACCAATAACGCAGCGCTTATAACGAAAAAAAGCAGGCGATGTTTTACTAACATGATGTTTATCCTCAAAGTGTTGGCGCTGTAACGCCGCGGTAGCGATGTCGTACTTTTGCGTCAGGTGCGGATTGCCCATGCACCAGACCATCGGCACCGATATAGGCCTTGGTTTCGCCTTCACCTTCACCACCAGGCATGCCGGGAATTTTCAGGGTGTATGCGTAAACGCTCGTAGCTATGCCATCGATGGATTCATTGCCGAGTTTGCGGCAACCACTAATGGGATATTTGCCCGCACGTATTTCAGCAACAAATTTCTGTTCTGCTGCTACGGTGCTGTTGTTTTTCATTCGCTTCCATTTGTCACCACTTATTTTTGTGTAGGTTTGTCCGCCGACATGCATCACTTCCAAACGGATGCCGCCGGTTTCGGTAATGCTGTGGCGTGTGGGCTGTGCTGCAGATTTTTCTGCGGCGCGCAAATAGGTTTCGCAGGCAGCCTCCAGCGCATTCGCGTGGCTGGATGAAAGCAGCAGACTTGCTGCGAAGGAAAGTAAAGCAAGATTTTTCATCGTAGTTCTCCAGTGATGTTGGAATGGGTGTTAGACAGATTGGGCAAAGCCGAAGGGCGGAAGCGACGAATACCGATATGTGAAAGCCAGAGCAATGCAAGATTTAGCAGTATGAGAATGGATTTGAATACCAATGCGGCAAGCAACAGCGGGCTCACGGCGAAAGCTTCCGGGCCGTGCAGCATTTGCAGGGCCGAGATCACCTGCATGACTTGCACAATGAATAATGCGCACAGTCCGATACGGATCACGTGCAACGTAATACGCGCAATCATCATCGTGTTCTCCGGTGATGCCAAAAGAGGTGTTGATGCGATGCAGAGTTGTGATGCCACGACCACGAGGTCGGCACTTGTGGCGCGTAACGCGCTTGGAAGGGTGGTAGTGCGTGCCAGTTAATTGTGTTGGCTGCGGAATTCCCATTCATTGCGTTCGTTACACAAGAAGTTTCATACGTCATACGGCGAGGCGAATGGTCGTATTCATATCGATCGCGGTCAACGAAGTAGAAAAGTTCTTCGTCATTGCGATAGATTTCATCGGGCAGCGATGATGGCGCAATGGAGTATTGCCATGATGTTTCTATCAACCGGTGTGCCGACACACCGGTGCAGGCAATCAACATTGCGGCAAAAAGTAGTATGCGAGTTTTCATTGCACACCCAGTCCGACCGGGACCCAAACTTTACAGTTGGCGCGATACGACAACCAGCCGGGGTCGCCCACTTTGGTCAAGGCCCAGTCAACGACAACGGTGTTCGCATCGAAGCGTGCGGTAGCCGAAGAATCCTGACGTCCGTCGGTCGAGAAAGCGGTGACTTCGGTATCGCAGTGTGAGGGCTTCATCCATGACTGAAGCGTTACCTCGAATTGATCGCGTCCGCGCAAAGAGCTCCGAATATCATCTTCGGTGTAGTGCAGGCCGTTCAAGTTGAGCGCATTACCATTACTCCTGCTTTCCGGCATCGAGCCATAGCAGGTACCGATTCCCGTGCAACGCGAGTTTTTGGGCATCATGAAACCGCTGTCGGATTCGGTGTCGTCACCCGCAATGCAACTGTTTTTCGCACCCTCGCCGCGACATTCGCCTACCCTGGCCGCAAGCACCGGCAATAGCGACAGTTGCCAGCGTGGTTCAAATGAAGTTTCTTTGCCTGTGCTGCGCAAACCATCGGCAGAGGCAACCTCGACCAGAGCAGCACCCGGTAATGCTTTGACGATATCGGCAGGCAACTGCGCAAGAATCTTGTCACTTGTCCAGTCGAGGATCTGCAGATCATGCGCTTGGATACGCCCGTATTGCGTTGGCAATGTGACCTGTACTTTGCCCCGTGCAGCGCCAAAACACAGACCTTGGACGATCAGTGCAGCACCCGGTTCAAGCGAGGTTTCGTTCGCAGGTTGTACCCGCGTTATTTTTGGCGTGTTGCCATTCTGCGAGCAGACCAGAGCGCTGGCGCTTATGCGTTGAGAGGTGTCAATGGCGCTGCCTGTGCGCGTAGCGGTGCCAGCACCTGCGCCCCGGAGTGCCGCTGAACTCGTGCTTAGCCCGCGGTAACTGGTGAGCAGCTGGTCGTTGGCACCCGATTGCGGTTGGGAAGGAGGCGGCGTGCTTTGCCCCGGTGTAACGACGACTTTTGGGCCACTACTTTGTGGTGTGCCATTGGGTTGCGCTACTGGCGGTGATGACGGTTGTGATGTAACCGGTGGTGGTGTTGAATTGCTCTGGGCAGTACCGCCCCAAGGCGAAGCTTGTGGTTTTGGCTTGCGTGGTTTTACTTCAGTAGCAGGAACAGGTTTCACCATCGGCACGCGTGCCTTGCTGTCGCCTTGGCCGGGAATGGTTGACGGCGCTGCGGGGCCAGAGTTTGAGTGGTCACCGTAGCGGTCATCACGATCGTCATAGCTGGCAGCATGAGCAACCGGCAGCAACAGCGCGAACAGTGGAATAAGAAACAATGTTTTGTTGTAGATTTTCATATGAGCCGTTCCTTATTTGCTGTTGGCAACGCTGCTGTCGAAGCGTTTGGCCAATTCGTACACAGCTTCTTCAATGGCATCGCGCAGTACTGCGTCGAAATTGTCTTTGCTGGTGGATTGGTGCTGTATTTCCGGTGTGTAAACCGGTACCGACTTTCCCTGCGAGGCAAGCACGCGACCGAATAGCGCGCCAACCCCACTGACATTTCTCGCTTTGCCTTTCAATTTCTTGCGGATATAGATGGCATCGACAACATCGCCGGTGTTGGCGTCGATAATGCTGACATCAATGCTGAACTCGTCTGTGTTGCTGGCGCCGCCTACCTGCATGCCACCGACATTTACGCCATTGCTGCTGGTGCGTGTGCCGCTGCCCAGTTCGGTAATTTCGCCTTCAAAAATATATTCCGCCCCACGCAGTTGTCGCTGCGAGGTGTTGCCGGTGGTTTGGCCTTGGGCATTCATTTGTTTTTCGCGAACCACGCTGCGATCGAGCTTGGCGCGATCCACTACGCGAAATTGGCCGCTGCTTACCAGCGCCGTCTTGAATTGTTCCGTCGCACCGCGTGGAGAAATTTCCGGCAAGTTACTGGTGAATTCGTAAATGGCGACGGCAACCCGTGCATCGCCGGTTTTGCGGGGCAGGGC
>JAYSXB010000306.1:0-2702 GCA_043717775.1 Arenimonas sp. | reverse complement strand
CGGGTGAATCTATTTCGCCCGCAAGCGGCCTCCTACAAGCGACCTCGTAACAAGATTTAACTATACTGTAAGGCCTCTATAGCGCGGCTTTGAGCGCATTTTTTGTGCTCGTTCTGTGCTTTGGTTCACGGCCTTGGCAATCGGCATTGACGCAACCCATCCTCACGGCCAAACTTCGGTTATATTCCGAGTGTCGATCACGGCACCAAAGTTTTTGGGGACTGCGTTAATGAATGCCAATACGGTCTGTTTTTCAGGGTTTTCGCGAGAAGACGAGGTTCAAGTGCTGTCGGCATTTGACCAAGCCAATATGCGTCTGGCCAAACGCTGGGCCGCCACAAACGAGAAAGAAGCCGAATTGATAGTCATCGATATGGACACCGTTTACGGCCATATGACCTGGCTTAAGGCCAATAACGACGGCAAAATTACCGCCGCCGTGACAACGTCGGATCGAGCTGAATCTGACCACATACTGCCGCGCCCGGTCACATTGCAAAGTTTGGTGAATTTATTGGGCTTACTCTCCGATCAAACCCCTAGTGCTACTCCCATTGCCCGCACTACAGGCCAACAAGTAGCGGTCACTCCTGCAATGTTGAATGCCCGCAGCACCGGGCAACAGGCTGTTTTCACCGCCGCCGAGCCAACAATTCGCACGACGGGTACGCAGCATGCTGTCACCGCCGAGATTCCAGCCATTGCGCCACGATTGACGACCGGAACCCAAGCCGCGATGCCCAATTTCGGGCCCAAAGCACTCAAATTACTCGATTTCCTGAAGCCCAACGTATTGGGCGGCCCAGTCAAAATCCAGCTAAACGATGCGCCTCTTTTGGTGATTGATCCTGTCAGCCAAACCTATCTGGGCAGCACGTCGCTCAAACCCTACACCGCTTATGGCATCGCAACCCTGACCGAATCGGACTTCATCGCCATTGATGACGACGAATTCAAACAACTGAGCAAACAACTGGGCGGCGCGCAGCCTTTGGCGCGACTTTCCTGGCTCGCGGGCTTGGTTGGCGGCCATGGTCAACTCCTGCCCGCCTACAATCCCAATAGTTTGTTCAAATTGAGCAAATGGCCACAAACCGAGCGTGAATTTCCGAAACATTTCCGTATTGCCACTGTCATGATGAAAGGTCCAGCCAAACTTACCGATATTGCCGAGCAATCGGGTTCAAGCCTTGCCGATGTCACCGACTTTGTGAACGCCAACTTGATAAGCGGCCACGCTAGCGCCTGAATCAGGTGATTTAAAGGGTTTTTAACTTGCCCTCTCGACAAGGGCGCGGGACAATTCACGCATACGCGAAATCCTGAAGAAACTATTTAATGAACGCCGAGCATTATCCCTATTTGTCGAAAATTACCGTTCCGGCGGATTTACGACAATTTTCTGACAGCGAATTACCTGCTATTGCCGATGAACTGCGTGCTTATCTCATCGAAACCGTCAGCACTGTTGGCGGGCATTTTGGTGCGGGCCTCGGCGTTATCGAACTCACCGTTGCATTGCATTATTTATACAACACACCCGACGATAGAATTGTTTGGGATGTTGGCCATCAATGTTATCCGCACAAAATTTTGACCGGTCGTCGCGACACCATGCACACCGTCAAGAAAAAAGATGGCATTGCACCTTTTCCAAAACGCGATGAAAGTGAGTTTGATACTTTCGGCGTCGGCCATTCTTCCACTTCCATTTCTGCTGCGCTCGGCATGGCGATTGCCTTGCAACGCAGTGGCGATGACCGCCAAGTAGTCGCGATTATTGGTGATGGTGCAATGACCGCGGGCATGGCCTATGAGGCCTTGAATCATGCTGGCGGCATGGACCCCGAACCGAATATTTTAGTTATCTTGAATGACAATCGGATGTCGATTTCGGAAAACGTTGGCGGACTGACAAAAATGCTCGGGCGCTTGATGAGCAGCCCCACCATGAATGCCGTGCGTGAAGGTGGTAAAAAAATTCTTGGCGACAAACGCAAAAATCCGACTGCGCGTTTTGTTCGGCGCTGGGAAGAACACTGGAAAGGTATGTTTGTACCATCCACCTTGTTTGAAGAAATGGGCTTCCATTATTCCGGCCCCGTTGATGGCAACGATATCAATGCACTGGTCAAATCATTACGCACCATGCGCACGCTGAAAGGCCCGCAATTGCTGCATGTCATCACTACCAAAGGTAAAGGTTACGATCTGGCTGAAGGCGATCAAATCGAATATCACGCGGTGTCGCCGTTTGATCCAACGATCGGTATCGTGAAAAAAAATACGCCAAGCAAACCGACCTACACGCAAATATTTGGCGATTGGCTATGTGACATGGCCGCCAGCGATGAAAAATGTTTAGGCATCACGCCTGCCATGCGCGAAGGTTCTGGTCTGGTACGTTTTTCACAGGAATATCCGGCGCGTTATTTCGATACCGCCATCGCCGAACAGCATGCCGTTACTTTTGCCGCCGGCATGGCTTGCGAAGGTGGCAAACCGGTGGTCGCCATTTATTCGACTTTTTTACAACGTGCGTACGATCAATTAATTCACGATGTAGCTATCCAAAATCTTGACGTACTTTTTGCGATTGATCGTGCTGGCGTTGTGGGGCCTGATGGCGCAACGCATTCGGGCAGTTTTGATTTAAGTTTTCTGCGCTGCATTCCTAATATGTTGGTGATGGCGCCGAGCGA
>JAYSXB010000305.1:0-6960 GCA_043717775.1 Arenimonas sp. | reverse complement strand
CTTTAGGCGCGAGCGGCTATACGCCAGATCGGTCGCGCCTAAAGGCGCTCCTACGGGCTCAAACAAAAACGGCAGCCTAGGCTGCCGTTTATTTATTTGCAGATCGCAATAACTACTTCATACGATAAGTAATTCGACCCTTGGTCAAATCGTATGGCGTCATCTCGACTTTCACTTTGTCGCCGGTAAGAATACGAATGTAATTCTTGCGCATGCGGCCCGAAATGTGAGCGGTGATGGTATGGCCATTCTCGAGTTTCACTCGGAAGGTGGTGTTAGGCAGGGTATCCATTACCGTGCCTTCAAATTCTATGGAATCGTCTTTTGACATGCTTAAAATATCAGGGGCAGGAGTGCCACGAAGTCGCGAATAATGCCACGGATAGCGCTTTCTTGCAAAGAAACTATTAAGTCAGGCATTCGGTGGCGGCAAATGGCGCTATGCGGCTACTCCAAAGCCCCGGCATCTCTGCTAGGCCGCATAAACGCGCAAGCTCTTCGAGGAATTGCGCACGAGGCTTGAACACCGCACCCATGGATTGAAGATGCGGGTTTTCGACCTGAGCATCTAATAATGGCCAGCCCCAGGATTGTAATATTTTGCCAAGCCCGGCCAGAGCGAGCTTCGATGCGCCGCTTTGCACACTGAACATGCTTTCGCCAAAAAACATCCGGCCAATGGCGACGCCGTAAATGCCGCCGATTAATTTTTCTTCGGAAAACACTTCCACGCTATGGGCATGGCCTTGCCGATGCATTTGGCAATAAGCGGCTATCATTTCAGAGTGAATCCAGGTGCCGCCCTGTCCTTTGCGGGGAACGCTGGCGCACTGTCTGATCACTTCATCGAACGCGGTATCGACACGAATTTGCCAGTTGGATTTTTTCAGCTGCCGTTTAAATTTTTTCGATAAATGAATTGCATCGGTTTTAAACACCATGCGCGGATTTGGACTCCACCACAGAATCGGCTGGCCGTCCGAAAACCACGGGAATATGCCATTTCGGTAGGCATTCAATAAACGTGTTTCAGATAAATCACCGCCCGCAGCCAGTAAACCATCGGGCTCGTCTAACGCGGTTTTTACCGAAGGAAACGGCGCGTTTTCATCTTTAGCCAGCCACTGCAATTCAATCGACATGACGGTACGGGCTATGCTCCAGCACTTGATCGCGGTAATGCAGAATATGTTCGCGCTCTTCATAACACCAGGGTCTTAGGGCGTCGGCAAATGCCTTGTCGCGCATGAAATGCCGGCTATGCGTAAGCACCGGCATAAAACCACGAGCGATTTTATGTTCGCCCTGCGCGCCGGGCTCAAAACAGCTCAAGCCTTCGCGCAGACAATATTCAATGCCTTGGTAATAACAGGTTTCAAAATGTAATCCGGCTATATTTTCCGATGCACCCCAATAGCGGCCATACAAAGTGGTATCGCTACGCAGGCAATAGGCGCCTGCGATGGTTTTACCGTCTTTTTCCGCAAGAAAGATAACAACACTCTGCGGCATTTCACGATTTAGATAACGGAAAAACTCCAGTGTCAGGGCAGGGTGGTTGCCTTTCTCAAGTTGAGTCGAGCAATAGAAAGCATACATGGCAGAAATATCATCATCGCTTGCATCCACGCCCGAGACACAGCGAAGCGTTACGCCTGCCTTGCCAACCTGATTGCGTTCTTGCTGGATGTTTTTTCGTTTCTTGCGATTTAGCGCCGCCAGAAAATCATCGAAGCTTTTCCAGTCAGAGGTATTTTGCCAATGGAACTGCACATCGCATCGTTTAAGCCAGTGGTCAGGCACTTCTAGCGCTTCAGGCTCGGGCAGAAAATTGATATGCACCGAAGACAAATTTTCTTCGAGTGCTTTTTGTTGTAGTGCGATGATTAATTTTTCGTGTGAAGCTGTATCTTTTGCAAGCAGGCGCGGCCCGGTAACCGGCGTATAGGGAACGGCAACGACAAGTTTCGGGTAATAGTCGCGGCCCGTGCGCGCATAGGCATGCGCCCAAGCATGGTCAAAGACAAACTCGCCATGCGAATTGGTTTTGATATAAGCCGGCGCTGCCGCGACTAGCTCGTTATTTTCAAATAATACCAGCGGCGATGATTCCCAGCCCCATTGTTCTCGCAGACAGTGATGTTTTTCCAGCCCCGATAAAAATGCATGTGATTGGAATGGGTTCTGGTTCGCGAGCAGGGCACTCCAGCTTTCAAGAGGAATATCTGAAATGGCTTTCCGTTTTTCAAGATATGGCATCGTTGAAGTTTACCGTACCTAATTCGTGGGAGCGTCCGTAAGGCGCGAAAAACTTTGCGATAAAGTCAAAAAACACACACTTCGGTCACGAAGAAAACACAAAGGTCGATAAGAAACTTAAATACGCTGGTTTTGCAGGCACAAGCTTATCCATGTGATTTCTATTGGAGCGGCGTAAGCCCCAAATAAAATAAACTTTATCGCAAAGTTTTTCGCGCCTGACGGACGCTCCCACGGGTGTAAGGCTCCTGTACTTAATTCCAAGTTTTTGAGTTTATCGCAAAGTTTTTCGCGCCTTACGGACGCTCCCACGATTTTAGTCTAGTGCTCTTTATCCAAAAACTTCTCGGCATCCAGTGCCGCCATACAACCAAACCCTGCCGATGTAATCGCCTGACGGTACACCTGATCAGCTACATCGCCCGCTGCGAATACGCCCGGCACGCTAGTCGATGTTGAACCGCCTTCAAGACCGGATTTAATCGTGATGTAACCGTTTCGCATGGCCAGTTGCTGTTCGAACAAACTGGTGTTGGGCGTATGGCCAATTGCGACAAAGAAGCCTTGCACATCAATTTCGCGGGTAGTGTCGTCATTCACGCTGCGAATACGCATACCTGTAACGCCGGTATCATCACCTAGTACTTCATCAACACTGTGATTCCAGATAATTTCGATTTTGCCCGCTTGAGCCTTGGCAAATAATTTGTCTTGCAGAATTTTTTCTGAACGTAATTTGTCACGGCGATGTACCAAATAAACCTTGCGAGCGATATTTGATAGATACAGCGCTTCTTCAACGGCGGTATTGCCACCGCCAATAACGGCAACATCCTGATCGCGGAAGAAAAATCCGTCGCATGTGGCGCAGGCAGAAACACCTTTGCCCATGAATTTTTGTTCGGATTCAATCCCCAGATATTTCGCACTGGCACCGGTAGTGATAATCAGCGCGTCAGCCGTGTATTCGCCGTTATCGCCCTTCAAACGAAATGGGCGACTCGATAAATCAGCACTATGAATATGGTCAAAAATAACTTCGGTTTCAAAACGTTCGGCGTGTGCCTGCATGCGCTCCATCAGCGCCGAGCCCATCAAACCATGCGCATCACCGGGCCAATTATCGACCTCAGTCGTGGTCATTAATTGCCCACCTTGCTGCAATCCGGTGATTAATACGGGCTTGAGATTGGCACGTGCGGCATACACGGCGGCGGTCCAACCGGCCGGTCCGGAGCCAAGAATCAAGAGTGGGCAGTGTTTTGTGGTGGTCATAGGAAGTATTCGATTTGAGTAGATAGTGAGAAGGGACGTTAGTGCTGAATTTCAATCATCGAATTATCGCTTATTTGAAGCGGTTTCGTTCATGGCTCTGGGCGGGAGTGGGTGATTTAAGGTATAAATCACATCAGAAATAAATGAACTCAGGAAGTCGCAGACGGTGGCACGAAGCTCGGAATCTATCAAGGCAAGCAAGGACCAGCGCCTGTCCACCATGAAGCGGGAAATCGCTTTAATCATTCTGGCCCCGGTATTATTTTATTTACTGGTTAGTTTGCTCAGCTATTCCACCAATGACCCTGGCTGGTCGCGCACGGCTAGCGTGACTGGCGCCATGCACAATTATGGTGGCTTGCTCGGGGCCTATCTTGCCGATCTCGCGTTTATGTTGCTCGGTTATATCGCCTATTTTCTGCCGGTCGTTTTGGGTGGCATTGCCTGGATTGCCTTATTTGGTCTTGATAGCGACGGCGACGGCCGCGTCGATTTTGGTCCGGCGCTGCGTTTAATCGGCATCGTTGGATTTTTGATTGCCGCTACTGGTTTGTTTCATGCGCTGGGTGGTGCTGCGCCCGATTTGCCTGAAGGTTCTGGTGGTGTGCTTGGAAAACTGGTCGGTAATAGCAGTTACAGCATTTTTGGCAGCATGGGCGGTAACTTATTATTGACCGTGATTTTATTGCTGTCGGTGACTTTGGCAACCGGGCTGAGTTGGTTTGCTTTGATGGATTGGATTGGCGGCTGGGTTCTGAAATTATTTGAACGCCTGGGCAAGAAAAAAGACGAAGCAGCCGAATGGCAACGCACCAAAACATTGCGCGAAGAGCGCGAAGAAGTTCGTAAGCTAGACACTGAAAAACGCGCCAAGCGCGAGCCGGTAAAAATTGAGCCGCCAGCAAAAACCATTATTGAAAAGAGCGAGCGTGCGCAACGCGAGCAACAAATCCCGCTATTTAATGCCGGTGGTGATAATAGTTTGCCGCCGCTTTCATTATTGGATGATCCAAAACCGCAGCCCAATGGTTATTCGGAGGAAACTCTGGAAACCTTGTCGCGGCAAATTGAATTCAAGCTCAAAGACTTCCGCATTGAAGCGCAAGTGGTCGGTGCTTATCCTGGCCCGGTGATCACCCGTTTCGAAATGGAACCGGCACCCGGCGTAAAAGGCAGCCAGATTTCATCGCTTGATAAAGATATTGCCCGCGGCCTGTCGGTGAAGTCGGTGCGCGTGGTTGATGTGATTCCGGGTAAATCGGTCGTGGGTCTGGAAATTCCGAATACGCAGCGCGAAATGATTTACCTGAGCGAATTACTGCGCTCAAAAGAATATGACAAATCCACCAGCCCATTAACGATTGCACTGGGCAAGGATATTGGCGGTCGCCCTGTGGTGGCTGACTTGGCGCGCATGCCGCATTTATTGGTGGCAGGTACGACAGGTTCGGGTAAATCGGTTGGTGTGAATGCGATGGTGCTCAGTCTGCTTTACAAGGCAAGCGCGAAAGAAGTGCGCATGCTGATGATCGACCCAAAAATGCTTGAACTATCGGTCTATCAGGGCATTCCGCATTTGCTAGCACCGGTCGTTACCGACATGAAAGAAGCCGCCAACGGTCTGCGTTGGTGCGTGGCGGAAATGGAGCGGCGTTATAAATTAATGTCGGCGGTAGGTGTTAGGAATCTGGCCGGATTCAATCGCAAAGTACTGGATGCACAAGCGGCAGGCCAGCCCTTGATGGACCCATTATTCAAACCCAATGCCGAGTTGAATGAAGCACCACGTCCGCTTGAAACCCTGCCATTTATCGTCGTGTTTATCGACGAATTCGCCGACATGATGATGATCGTCGGCAAGAAAGTGGAAGAGCTGATCGCGCGTCTTGCACAAAAAGCGCGTGCCGCTGGTATCCATCTAATTCTCGCGACCCAACGGCCATCGGTCGATGTGATTACTGGTTTGATCAAGGCCAATATTCCGACCCGTATTGCATTTCAGGTATCGAGTAAAATTGATTCTCGTACGATTCTCGATCAAAGCGGCGCAGAGACTTTGCTCGGCCATGGCGATATGTTGTATCTGCCGCCCGGCACTGCAATGCCGGAACGTATCCACGGTGCGTTTGTGAGTGATGAAGAAGTGCACCGTGTGGTTGAACACCTCAAACAACATGGCGGAGGCATGGATTACATTTCCGGTGTGTTGGATGAAGTGCAAATGATGGGTGACGGCGTCGTGGTCGGTGCTGGTGGCTTGCCGGAATCCGGCGGCGGTGGCGGCGATGAAAGCGACCCGCTTTATGATGAAGCGGTAAAAATTGTGACTGAATCGCGCCGAGCGTCGATATCCGGTGTGCAACGCCGATTGAAGATTGGTTATAACCGTGCAGCGCGATTGGTTGAAGCCATGGAAGCCGCTGGTATTGTTTCGCGCCCCGAGCATAATGGTGACCGCACGGTGCTGGCACCACCGCCACCAAGAAATTAACGTAGCCCGGGTCATGGCTCCATCTGACCCGGGGTGATCGACGCGAATCTGTAATTCCCTAGTTTGGCAATATCAAAACATCATAAAAATTATGTTGCGTAGATTATGTCGCAGGTTCCCCGGGTCAGATGGTGCCATGACCCGGGCTACTTTGCATTGCCTCTACATTCATCCATGTTCTTGCACACTTCCCAAAGCTCTTCAGCTATTACTATGCCAATCATGATCCGTAGTCTTTTGATTTTTCTCGCGTTGACGACAGGAATTGCCCACGCTGGCGCCCGTCAGCAAATGACGACATTCACTAAAAACCTGCAAGGTTTGAGTAGTCCATTTGAACAAACGGTTTATAACCCGGCGGGCAAAGTAAGTGATAAATCCAGTGGCGTTGTGAAATTAAAAGCGCCACGACAATTTCGTTGGCAAACACTGAAACCCTATCCACAAACCATTGTGGCCGATGGTAATCGCATCTGGATTTATGATCCGGATCTAGAACAAGTGACGGTGCGTAATCAAAGCGCTGAGGAATCCAAAAGTCCATTGGCTGTATTGATTGATAGCAGTGAAATGGATCGCCAATTTAAAGTTAGCGAAGCAGCCAAAGCCAATGGGCTTGAATGGTTACTACTGAAACCTAAAAAACCTGATGAAGCACCGTTTCAAAAAGCCATGCTGGGCTTTTCGGCTCAAGGTCTGGCTCGCATGGAGCTTTATGATGGGCTTGGTCAGCGCACGGTGATTAGCTTCACCCAATGGCAACGCAATCCGAAATTTATTAAAACAGATTTTACTTTTACACCGCCAAAAGGTGCTGATGTCGTCGGTGATGTAACACCTGGTGCTACGGTAACGCCGATTCGGGATTGATTGGCGACTTTCTGTGGGAGCGTCCGTTTTGCGCGAAACATCATGCCTGATTTTTAGCGCCAAAA
>JAYSXB010000304.1:0-2737 GCA_043717775.1 Arenimonas sp. | reverse complement strand
GGCAAGGGAAAAATTTATTTAGTCGAAGACGTCGAAGATGCCTTGGCGCTGGAAGTTGAGCAGCCTGAGAATTTTGCCTACACCACACAAACGACATTATCGGTTGATGAAACCCGCGATGTCATCGCCGCCTTGAAGCAGAAATTTCCAATGATTCAAGGCCCGAAACACGACGATATTTGTTATGCCACCCAAAACCGTCAAGACGCCGTGCGCGAATTGGCTGCCAAGTGCGATTTAGTATTGGTAGTAGGTTCAATCAATAGTTCCAATTCCAATCGCCTGCGCGAGCTCTCGGAAAAAGAAGGTTGCGAAGCGTACTTGATTGATGGCGCCGAATTTATCAAACCCGAGTGGTTGCTAGGCCGCAACAATGTCGGCGTCACCGCCGGCGCATCGGCACCTGAAGTATTGGTGCAAGGCGTTATCGCAAAGCTGCAAGCACTCGGCGGCGGTGTCGTCACCGAACTTGATGGCGAACCAGAAAATATTGTCTTCGCACTGCCAAAAGAATTAAGACTGGTGCTAGTGGATTAAAGCTACCCGTAGGAGCGCTCACGAGCGCGAAAAGCCGCGATAACGATAACGTAGGAGCACTCACGAGTGCGATTACAGGTTACGACAATTTCTGGTTTTCATATTGATGTCACTGCACGATAAAGATTGTCGCAGGTTTATCGCGCTCGTGAGCGCTCCTACGGCGTTCCTGCAAATCGATGAATGCCGCGCCAGCCCTTAACATTGACCCACCCCCGCGAAAGCCTTAAAATCACAGCTTGCGCCGAAATAGCTCAGTTGGTAGAGCGCGTCATTCGTAATGATGAGGTCGTAGGTTCGATTCCTATTTTCGGCACCAAAAAAGTAATACGCTAGAACCCGCCGCGTGCACGCCAAACCAAAGGCTGCCATCCCAAACCGGCGCTCTAAATGCAAAAGCGCCTCACGGCGCTTTTTTGTATCTCATGTTCTGAGAATGATTCGTAGGAAAATCCTTACTCGAAAAACTACTTCGTGCTGAACGATTTTCACAATCTTTCGGATATAGTGTTTCTGCAATACAGCTTTCTTGTCTAATTCCCACCACTGCGGATTGTGTAAACTCCAATGGCCATATCCAAACCCAAATCAAAAACCGCCTACGTTTGCAGTGAATGCGGTGCCGACCACAATAAATGGCAGGGCCAATGCGGTGAATGCGGCGCATGGAATACGCTAAGCGAATTCGTGATTGAATCTGTGTCGGCCGCCAAGCAATCGACTCGGCAGGGCGGTTGGGCAGGTGATACCCATACACCCAAAATCACGCCACTTAAATCGGTGAATCAATCCGAAGAAACTCGCGTCTCTACCGGCATCGGTGAATTTGACCGCGTACTCGGTGGCGGCTTGGTGGAAGGTTCGGTGGTATTGATTGGTGGTGATCCCGGTATCGGCAAGTCCACTTTGTTATTACAAACACTCGCACATATGGGCGCACATATGCCCGGTTTGTATGTGAGCGGTGAAGAAAGTCTGGGGCAAATTGCCGGGCGCGCAACGCGGCTCGGTTTGAATCTGGATGTATTGCATGCACTGGCCGAAACCGGTGTCGAAAAAATTATTACGCAGGCCTCCACCACAAAACCTAAACTGATTATTGCCGATTCCATCCAGACACTTTGGTCGGAACACCTTACCGCTGCGCCAGGTTCAGTGAGCCAAGTGCGAGAAAGTGCAGCGCGTTTAGTTAGATTCGCGAAAGAAACCGGCACTGCGGTATTTTTGGTGGGCCATGTAACAAAAGAAGGTGGCATTGCTGGCCCGCGCGTACTCGAACATATGGTCGATGCGGTTTTATATTTTGAAGGCGACAGCGGCAGCCGTTTCCGCGTGTTGCGTGCGTTCAAAAACCGCTTCGGTGCGGTGAATGAACTCGGTGTTTTTGCGATGTCGGAAAAAGGTTTGAAAGAAGTACCGAATCCTTCGGCAATTTTTCTTTCCGGTTCACAAAGTCAAACACCCGGCAGCATTGTGTTAGTGACGCGAGAAGGCACCCGTCCTTTACTGGTTGAAGTGCAGGCCTTAGTTGATAAAAGCCCGCTGGCCAATCCGCGTCGCGTCACCTTGGGTCTCGAACAAAATCGCCTTGCCATGTTGCTAGCTGTTTTGCATCGCCACGGCGGCGTAGGTGTTTATGATCAAGATGTCTTCGTGAATGTCGTTGGCGGAATTCGTGTGCAGGAAACTGCCGCCGATTTACCCGTGTTGCTCGCAGTATTGAGTTCGCTACGCGACAAACCCCTCGCTGACAAAACCGTCGCCTTCGGTGAAGTCGGATTATCCGGTGAAATTCGCCCGGTACCGAACGGCGAAGAACGCCTGAAAGAAGCCGCCACCCACGGCTTCAAACGCGCCATCGTACCAAAAGCCAATGCCCCCAAAAAAGGCATGTTCAAGGATATGGAAGTGATTGGTGTCGAGCGATTGAGTGATGCGTTACACGCAGCGTTTTAAGAGGATGGAAATCTCGTAGGGTGGAACCACCAACAGGCCGCACGCCGTTGGTGATTCCACCGAAGATTGCGATGATGTGTGAGATGGTGGGTTTTTAACAGCTTAGCTGGTCAACCGCTGCGCGGGTTCCACCCTACGTCAATATGATTTTTGAATGCGACTTACGGCCTTGTATAGCACCGTAGCCCGGGTCACGCTCTACCGACCCGGGTTAGATTGTCGAATTCCCCGGGTCGGTAGAGCG
>JAYSXB010000303.1:0-7003 GCA_043717775.1 Arenimonas sp. | reverse complement strand
GGAAATTTGCACTTCGCCATTCAATACTTCGCCGCCAGTAACAATAATTTTTGCCATGTGATTTTTTCTTCTAGGGAATAGTTGGTGGGAAGCCGAGTTAGTGGGAAGCTTGCGCTTCTTGCGGTGTTAGCGTGCGCAGTGCCAAAGCGTGTATTTCGCCACCCATCAAAGTGCCGAGCGTCGCATACACCATGCGATGCCTTGCCAACGGCATTTTGCCCTGAAAGGCTTCGGCAATTACGACCGCTTCGAAGTGAACGCCGTCTTCGCCCGTTACTTGGGCATTGGCACCGGGCATACCGGCATGGATTAGGTCTTGAATTTGTTGGGCGTTCATTGGCGGATTATCTAAATGGAGCGGTTAGCGGGTTACAATAGGCCCACATGATAACGCCAACCCTGCTTTGATGAACGCTAATCTGAAGAACGAAGCGCTAACCGATGGCCCCCTGATTAAAAGCGGTCATCGCGTGATGTCGGTTGAAATTCAAGCGCTGCAAGCCGTTCAAGCCAGAATTGGCGCTGATTTCGCCGCCGCTTGTCGTTTATTGCTGCAATGCCAAGGCCGTGTGATCTGCACCGGCATGGGTAAATCGGGCCATATTGCGACCAAAATTGCCGCCACCCTGGCCTCGACCGGAACCCCTGCTTTTTTTGTGCATCCCGGTGAAGCCAGCCATGGCGACCTGGGCATGATTACCGATGCCGACGTGGTGTTAGCGCTTTCCAATTCGGGTGAAACCGAAGAACTGCTCATGATTGTTCCGGTCTTGAAACGTCAGGGCAATATTCTGATTAGTCTGACCGGCAAGCCCGGTTCCAGTTTGGCGACTGCCGCCGATGTGCATCTGGACGTGAGCGTTCCGGAAGAAGCCTGCCCTTTGGGCTTGGCACCGACTTCGAGCACCACCGCGGCATTGGTCATGGGCGATGCCCTTGCCGTCAGTTTATTGGAAGCTCGTGGTTTTACCGCCGATGATTTTGCCCGCTCGCACCCGGCCGGTAGTTTGGGCCGCCGTTTGTTGCTGCATATCAGCGACATCATGCATGCCGGTAGCGAAGTACCGCGTGTCGGCATCAATGCCACTGCCAGCGAAGCGCTGGTTGAAATGAGCCGCAAGCGTTTGGGCATGACCGCCATTGTCGATAGCGAAGATCGTTTGCTCGGTGTGTTTACTGATGGCGATTTGCGTCGCGCACTCGACGATGCCCAAATCGATTTACGCAATACACCGGTAAAAAAATTGATGGCGCATTCGCCGAAAACAATTCTTGCCGATGCTTTGGCGGTTGAAGCCGCACATTTGATGGAGCAATACAAAATTAATGCGCTTGTTGTTGTCGATGCTGAAAAACATGTGGTCGGCGCCTTGAATATTCACGATTTGCTTCGCGCGCGCGTGGTGTAAGTAATGGCATTGGAATTGGCGGAATTACAAAAACGCGCAAAAAATATACGTCTGGTTTGTTTCGATGTTGATGGCACGCTAACCGATGGCAAACTGTATTTCGACAGCGAAGGTCGCGAAAGCAAAGCCTTTCATGTGCATGATGGCCAAGGCCTGCGCTTACTGGAAGACAATGGCATCGCGGTCGCATTCATTACTGCACGCGCAAGTGAATCAGCAAAAGCACGCGCGCGTGATCTGCGTTTATCGCATGTATTTATTGGCGTAAAAGATAAAGCCGCCTGTCTCAAAGCTTTGTGCGAGCAATTAAATATCACAACGCAACAAGCGGCTTTTATGGGCGACGATGTTCCCGACCTGGCCGCGATGAAACTGTGCGCGCTCGCTTGCGTGCCCGCCAATGCCCATCCGTGGATGTTTGATCACGCTGATTGGATTATTCCAAAAAATTCCGGTGATGGTGCCGCGCGGGCATTATGCGATTTCATTCTTGAATCGCAAAACCTGATGCCTACCATCCTGAAAAAATGGGGCGTCACGCCATGACGCGTAATATTTGGACTATTTTATTTTTTGTATTGGCCGTGCTTACTAGTATTTTGGTTTGGAATTTGCGTTCCAAGCAGGAAATGAAAGCCGAAGGCCCTAACCGCTCCGACTACGTGCTACATAATTTTGAAATGACCACGCTCGACGACAAGGGCAAAGAAGCGTTCACGCTGAAATCGCCTTATCTCGAGCGCGACCCGAAAGGCAAAACCCTTAGCATTCTGACGCCAAAATTCAGCTTCCCCGATAATAACGGCGGCATGTGGCATGCCAACTCGGGTAATGCCTGGGTGGGACCGAAAGCGGAAGAAGTCCGTTTGCAAGACAAAGTCGAAATGATTGGCCCCAAAACCGCCAGTGGCCAACAAACCCGCTTTAATGCACCACAACTGACGATTTACCCGAAGAAAAACACCGCCCAAAGCAAGGATGTCGTGACCATTACCCGCGCCGACTCTATACTTCAAGGCCACGGCTTGCAGGTTGATATGCAGGCCAAACGATTCCAACTTTTAGCCGATGTCAAAGGACGATATGCGCCTGCTCGCCGTTAGCCTCACCCTACTCGCTGCCTCACTGTCGCTTTCACCGATAGCACTGGGCAAATCCTCTGATCGCAACCAGCCCATGGACGTTCAGGCCGATAGCACCAATGCCTTGATGGAAGACGATAGTGATTCCACTCTGGACGGTAATGTAGTGATTACCCAGGGCACGCTCGAAATAAAATCGGACCGCGCCACTATTCATCGCAGCAAGGGTGATATCGACAAGGTCACGCTAACCGGAGGCCCGGTCGTGATGAAGCAAGTCAACGACACCGGCGAGCCGATGAACGCACAAGCATCGACAATTATTTACACCCTGAGCTCGGATTTAATTTTGCTCAAAGGCAATGTGGTTATTAACCAACCACGTGGCTCGATGCGCGGCGAAAACGTCAAATACGATTTGAAAACCGGTCGTCTAGACGGTGGTGGTGACGGCAATCGCGTTTCCATGCGCATCATGCCAAAAAATAAAGCCCCCGCAGAAGCCAAACCCTAATGTTGCACGCAAAAGGTTTGCGCAAGCGCTACAAATCGCGCGAAGTGGTACGTGACTTTGGCCTGGATTTAAATCCGGGTGAAGTCGTCGGCCTGCTCGGCCCGAACGGTGCGGGCAAAACCACCTGCTTTTACATGATCGTAGGTCTGGTGCCGGCTGATGCTGGTGAAATTTATTTTAATGACCGCGATATTACCGGCATGCCAATGCACGAACGTGCGCAATTGGGCATCGGCTATCTACCGCAGGAAGCTTCGGTATTCCGCAAACTCACTGTCACAGAAAACATCATGGCGGTACTTGAACTTCGCAAAGAGCTCAGTAGCGCTGATCGAAAAAAAGAACAGGAAAGCCTGCTCGAAGAATTACATGTCACCCATGTTGCAAAACAATTAGGTGCCAGCTTGTCGGGTGGCGAACGCCGACGCGTTGAAATTGCACGTTCACTCGCGGCAAACCCGCGTCTGATTTTATTGGATGAACCTTTCGCTGGCGTCGATCCTATTTCGGTAGCTGAAATTCAAAAAATTGTCATGCATCTTAAACAACGTGGTATCGGCGTGCTGATTACCGATCACAATGTGCGTGAAACCCTAGGTATCTGCGACCGCGCCTACATCCTGAATGCCGGCAGCGTACTCACACAAGGTACTCCCGCAGCCATTCTGGAAAACCCCGACGTACGCCGCGTGTATCTGGGCGACACCTTCAAACTGTAAAACGACGCGCGTAGGAGGCCGCTCGCGGGCGACGTTTTTGATCTTGCGTAGGAGCGAGCTCTGCTCGCGACCGAACCCTCGTCGCAGATCATCATAGAAGCGAGCTCTGCTCGCGAAAAATCCTCGTCGCAGATCATTCGCGAGCAGAACTCGCTCCGACATAACAATCACAATTATTTCCGCCCACCGCTTCCCGCGCACAGCCTGCATATGTTTAACTGTGCAGGATGAAACCCAGTCTGCAAATTCGACAAACGCAATCACTCACCCTGACGCCGCAACTGCGCCAGGCGATTCGTTTATTGCAGTTATCAAGCGTCGAACTGGAAACCGAAATTTCTGAAGCACTTGAAAGCAATCCCTTGCTCGAAGCGCTCGATGAAGGTGGCAACGACGGCGATGAAATGCCAACAGAACCGGTTACCGAAGTTGCTTCAGATACCAACGAAACTGGCGAAAATAATAACGATGTTGATGTCCTCGAAAATAACGAAGAATTTGACTGGTCCGATGACGAGCCGCGTAGTTCAAGTGCGAAAAGTGACGATTTTGAAAGCGAATTCGGTACTGCTGCACCGATGGACTTATGCCAGCACCTGTTATGGCAATTGCGCTTAAGCCATCTATCCAAAAAAGACATCGCCATTGGCGAAGTAATTATCGAAGCGATCAACAGCGATGGCTATTTGCTTGAATCACCCGAAGCCATACAGGCAGCACTGTTACCCGAAGTCCATGCCGACTTGCAGGAAATTAATACGGTACTGCAATTAATTCATCACTTTGACCCGGTCGGTGTAGGCGCCAAAAATTTATCGCACTGTTTATGTATTCAATTGCAGGTATTAAGCCAGGAAACTCCGGGTTTATGTCTGGCAAAAAAAATTGCCCACGAGCATCTCGAAGCCTTGGCCAAACTCGGTTCGGAAAAACTGGCATCGCAATTAAAAATCGCGGCTGCCGACATGCAGGAAGCGGTTGCTTTATTAAAAAGTCTGGACCCAAAACCCGGGCTGCAAATCAGTTCCGACGTGCCTGATTATGTAGCGCCCGATTGCATTGCCACTAAACAGAAAGGCGTCTGGCAAGTCAGTCATGCCCGCGGTAGCCAGCCGCGCATCGGTATTAATCGACATTATGAAAATCTGATTGGCAAAGCCAGTCGTGAAGACGATTCCTATCTGCGCGGGCAATTGCAGGAAGCTCGCTGGCTGATAAAAAGCCTGGACTCGCGCGCCGATACTTTACTGCGTGTTGCCCGTTCGATCATTCGGCAACAAAGCGGATTTCTCGAACACGGTCCGCAAGCCATGCGGCCGCTGACCCTGCGCGAAGTGGCTGAAGAACTAGGTTTGCACGAATCCACTATTTCACGCGCAACCACACGCAAATTTTTGCGCACTCCGCGTGGAACCTTTGAATTTCGTTATTTTTTCAGCTCCGGCATCAGCAATAGCGATGGCGGGGGAACTTCTGCCACTGCCATTCAATCCATGATTCGTAAGCTGATTGATGCAGAAAATCCGCGCACTCCGCTGAGCGACGCCCGACTCGCCGAATTACTCAAGGCCGAGGGTATTCCCGTGGCTCGACGTACGGTGGCAAAGTACCGCGAAGCCATTCATATCGGCGCTTCCAGCGAACGACAACGCCTGGCTTGAGTGCTGTCGGTTAAAACTTTGTAAATTTAAAGTGAATTTAAAAAAGTTTACAAATTCTCACAAGTTCTTCTCCACAAACCAACAATTGTGGCGTAGTGTAAACATTGCAAGCGCAGTTGCTTGTCACTCGACAGGAGGAAGGAATGAAATTAGATATCAATGGTCACCAAGTTGAAGTCACCCCCGCCTTACGCAATTACGCACAAGAGAAAATAGGACGCCTGTCGAAACACTTTGATCACCATCTAGATGCACGCATGATTCTTTCGGTGTCGAAACTCGATCACAAAGCCGAAGCCACCCTCCACACTACCGGAAAAACCCTTTTTGCCGATGCCGTCGCGCCCGATATGTATGCCGCGATTGATCTGTTGGCCGATAAACTTGACCGCATTGTGCTGAAGCAAAAAGAAAAGATGACCGACCATCATCGCGGTGACTCACCCGCTCGTGCTGATGCCTTCGGCTAAACCCCGTTTACTTACCATCACAAACCCCGACAAAATCGGGGTTTGTTTATACGCCATAATTTTACGTAGGAGGCCGCTTGCGGGCGACCACGCCTGCTTAAGTAGGAGGCCGCTTGCGGGCGACGAAATTTTATCTTCTCGCAAAAACATTTCCAGCCCAAAAGCCTGACTCAATAAACATTGTCGTGTTCTGTTCCATAACACCCGACAAGTTCCACAAATTCAGCGATTTTTTTCGCCCTTAACCGGCGCTCCCACGAAGCCAATGAAAATTTCAACAAATAAAAAAAATTCGTCATTCCCGAGGACTCTTGTCAGGGCCCCAGTGCCTTCAAACATTTAGGCAGGCCATTCGCGGCTGACACCGCTCCTACGTCCATGGATGGGCAATCAAACATTGCCAGCGCGCCCCTGCAATGCCAAGCTTAGGCATAATCCAAACAAGCGCGCCTCATGCTAAACCGCATTACTACCCGCGAAGTATTTGAACAACTGCAAGAACGTCTGAGTCTGCGCTGGATCGCCGCGCAATCCGGCGGCGAACGCGTGCTTGAACGCAACGAGACTTTATCGCGACGGCCTTCGCTGGCGGGCTACTTGAATGTGATTCATCCCAATAAAATTCAGATTATTGGTGCCTCGGAATTGGCCTGGCTCGATAGCCTGGATGCCCGCCTACGTTGGGAAACCCTGGAAAAAATTACCGGCTTCAACCCGATGGCCTTGGTCATCACACAAAACCAAAGTTGCCCGACCGATTTGCGTAGCGCCTGCGAAGAATCCGGCACGCCTTTGTGGGTATCGGCGAAACGCGGCCACGAGTTGCACAATCATTTGCAATATCATCTCGCGCGCTCCTTAGCACCGCGTGTGAGCTTGCATGGTGTCTTTATCGAAATTTATTCGATCGGCGTACTAATTACAGGTGACGCTGGTGCCGGCAAAAGTGAATTGGCGCTGGAATTAATTTCACGCGGGCATCGTTTGGTTGCCGATGATGCTCCCGAATTCACGTTAATTGCTCCGGATGTTCTTGACGGCACTTGCCCTGAAATGCTGCAAGACATGCTCGAAGTTCGCGGTCTGGGCTTGATGAATATTCGGCAAATGTTTGGTGACACCGCCGTCAAGCGCAATAAATATTTACG
>JAYSXB010000302.1:0-7051 GCA_043717775.1 Arenimonas sp. | reverse complement strand
AGACCCCGTTTTTCACAGGCTTCTTCAACCGCTTTCACAAAACCATTGGCATCATGGACATGATGCACAGGGTCGGTGCAAGGGTGTTCGCGGGAATGTGCGTGTTTGCTCATGGGTTTACGTTACGCTTGTTTTGACAGCATGTCTAAAGCCACATCGATACGTTTCAGCGCTTCATCACGACCTGCCAGATACACGGTGTGATCAATCGATGGCGATTGCTGCGTGCCGGTAATAGCTACACGCAAAGCCGGGCCGATTTTGCCCAGACCTACACCCAATTTTTCACCCGTACTTTGCATGGCAGCATGAATGGCGGCTGGGCTCCACTCAGACAAATTCGCCAGTTCTTCGCGAACGGTTTGCATCGGCAACAACGCCGCGGGTACAAATTGTTTTGCGACTGCAGCTTCATCGTAATGGGTTAACGGTAAGTACCAAACGGCGGCACGCTCTGCCATTTCTTTCAAGGTATTTACGCGATCACGCAATGCAATCACCACATCTACCAGCGCCGGGCCTTTTGATAAATCGTAAGCCGCCTGATCGATATGCCAATGCAAATGTTCTGCAACCTCTTCGGGCGCATCGGTTTTCAAATAATGTGAATTAATCCAATTGAGTTTGGTCGGGTCAAGACGCGATGCTTTCGAATTCACATCTTCAATTTTGAACAGTTCAATCATTTCAGCAATACTGAAAATTTCCTGATCGCCATGTGACCAGCCAAGACGCACCAGATAATTGAGCAAGGCATGCGGCAGATAACCATCGTCGCGATACTGCATGACATTCGCGGCACCATGACGCTTTGAAAGTTTGGCGCCCTCGGGGTCAAGAATCATCGGCATATGTGAAAAATAAGGCACCGTAACGCCAAGTGCCTTGTAGATATTGATCTGGCGTGGCGTGTTATTGACATGGTCATCGCCGCGAATCACATCGCTAATTTTCATATCGAGGTCATCGACCACAACGGCAAAGTTATAGGTCGGGTAACCATCGGAACGGAAAATCACCAGGTCGTCTAATTCATCATTACTAAATTCAATGCGGCCCTTGATTTTGTCTTCCCACACTACGCTGCCGCCAACAGGATTCTTGAAACGAATCACGCGATTGGCATCATCACGAAACGGCGCATTCAATTCACGATAATGGCCGTTGTAGCGTGGCTTTTCATTTTTAGCCATGGCTTCATTGCGCATGGTTTCAAGCTCATCTTTGGTTTCATAGGCGTAATAGGCATGCCCGGACACCAACAGCTGTTCGGCCACTGCTTTATAGCGCGCAAGTCGGTCGGTTTGGTAAATCGGACCTTCTTCATAATTCAGTCCGAGCCAATTCATCGCATCAAGAATCGCCTGCACCGCTTCATTGGTTGAGCGTTCGCGATCGGTGTCTTCTACCCGCAATATGAACGCGCCACCCTGATGCCGGGCTTCCAACCAGCAATACAGCGCGGTACGAGCACCGCCGATATGCAAAAAACCGGTGGGGCTGGGAGCGAAGCGGGTGCGACAAGTCATATGCCATCTCGTTTAAGAAGTTGACCATTTTAACATTGTCACACCGTGCTTATTTCACGGTGATAGTGATTATTTTTGAATATACCGCCGGCCGATGTGGAATATGATTCGAATCGGCCAACAGTAATTGTAAAGTGTGCTTGCCGGGGCTGAGTTTCAACACTGTTTCGGTCTGGCCTTTACCAAAATGCTTGTGCTTATCGTCAAGCGGCACCGGCAAATTCAGATCGGGCAAGGGCGCGTCAATAATCAAATGATGATGCCCGGTGTTTTCAGCCACTGTTCCAGCAGGCGCAATGCCCATTCCGCGCAATCCAAAGCGCACAGTGAACTCGCTTGACACCACAGCGCCCACTTTCGGGCTGATGATATAAACCTCGGTGTTTGGGGCTGAGGCGGTAGTTGGCAGTTCTGCAAGCGCCAACATGGAAGTGAATACACAAGCAACGAATAGTAAAATTTTCATCTGGACACCTCGATGGTTGTTCAGCATTTTGCACGCTTCCTTGTGCATGCCTTATCATAAACGCAATTGTCTGGAGTTGATGATGTTTTTTCGATGGTCTATTTGCATTTTTGCCTTATGGTTCAGCTGTTTCTCCCAAACCACTGCGGCACAGGTGCAGCTGGATTTCCAATCCAGCACCAGCCCACTCAATCAGGGCTTTGCAGTATTCGGTCAAATTATTGATGGCATTGAGGTGATCGATAAAATTCGTAAAGTCGCCACCACCGACAAACCCGGCTTTCCGGGATTGCCGACAACGCCCGTGGTGATCCGTTCGATAACACGGGTAAGCCAATAAAAATGAGCACGCTTTTTATTTCCGATTTGCATCTGGATGATAGTCGGCCAGAAATGACTGCCTTGTTTCTGGACTTCCTGAAACACGATGCACTGCAAGCCGAAGCACTCTATATTCTTGGCGATTTTTTCGAAGCCTGGGTCGGCGATGACGATGATTCGGAACTGGGGAAAATCGTCACCCAAGCCTTGCGTGAATTAAGTGACAAAGGCGTACCGGTATTTTTCATGCGCGGTAATCGCGATTTTTTGATTGGCCCCGACTTTGCAAAACGCGCCGGTTTGCAGATACTTCCCGACCCTTGTGTACTAGAACTTTATGGCAAACCCACTTTGCTTATGCACGGTGATTTGTTGTGTACTGATGACACTGCCTATCAGGCATTTCGCTCGCTAGTTCGCAGTGACGTGTGGCAATCACAATTTTTATCGCAATCCTTGGCCGCACGTCAGGCCTTTGCCGCGCAAGCACGTGCCGCCAGCAAGCAGCATCAAAGTGGCTTGATGAATCAGCAGCAAGAAAATATTATGGACGTGGCGCAAACCACCGTGCAGGCATTGATGAAGCATTATGGCGTCAGCCGTTTAATTCATGGCCATACCCATCGCCCTGCTATTCATCAATTTCACAGTGAAGAAATGACTTCACAACGCATTGTGCTGGGCGATTGGTACAGTCAGGGTTCAGTGCTGCGAGTCGATGCTGACGGTGATTTCCTAAGTACCATTTAAGCAGCGCGACATGCTCTGGGGAGAGAAATGCGTAGTATTTTGATTGCCCTTTTACTGCTGTGTAACTTAGCGCGTGCTGACGACGAACTGCCGCCGCTTTCATCTTTGGACAAAGCCCGTACGCAATTGCACGAAGCCCTTGAAGACAGCAACCCCGACACACGTAAACAGGCTGTACAAGCCCTAGGGTTAATCGGTCCGCGCCAACCCTATCTCGGCCAACTTATCGATATGGCGCAAGACAAAGACGTCGAAGTACGTATTGCGGCCATCAGCAGCATGGTCGATATCAAAAGCCCCGAGGTTATTATTCCCTTGAGAAAAGCCTTAGAGGACGATGTTCCAGAAGTGAGCTTTTCAGCAGCAAAAGCGCTATGGATACTCAATGATCCTGCAGGCCGCGAGGCATTATTATTGGTGCTTGAAGGCGAATCGAAAATGTCTTCGAATTACCTTAGCCGTAAATCCCGCGAGTCATTGCGGATGTTCCGTACACCCAAAAAATTAATGTTGTTTATATTAAGAAAAAGTGTCGGCTCGGTCGGCGTACCCGGCCTGGGCCGCGGTGTTTCTTCACTGGAAGGCATGCTGATAGACGGCGAACTCACCGGCCGTGCCGGTACCGCTTTGCTACTCAGCAATGACAATGACCCAAGAGTCATCGAAGCCTTACGGGAAGGCCTAAGCGATAAAACCTGGTCAGTGCGCGCAGCCTCTGCGCACGCGATCGCTATCCAAAACAACATTGACCTGCAAGACGATTTAATTCCATTACTCGATGACAAAAAAGAAGCCGTCCGCGTTCGCGCATCGGCGGCTTATCTTCGGCTTGAATTGATCAAATCGGAAAAAATAAAAACCCCGAAAGTCAAAAATACAAAACGCAATAGCCAATCCAAAATGTAGGAGCGAGTTCTACTCGCGAAAAACCTGCGAAATTACTTACCGCTGGAGCGAGCTCACTCGCGAAAGCACTGCGATAATGCTTACTGTAAGAGCGAACTCTACTCGCGAAAGCCCTGCGATAAAGTCCAACGTAGGAGCGAGTTCTACTCGCGAAAAACTTGCGATAATGTCCAACGTAGGAGCGAGTTCTACTCGCGAAAGCCCTGCGATAAAGTCCAACGTAGGAGCGAGTTCTACTCGCGAAAGGTCTGCGATATTGCTCAACGCAGGAGCGAGTTCTACTCGCGAAAAGCTCACGATATTATTCATACAGGAGCAACTATCTACATCAAACATATCCCACGAAATCACAATAAACTTTTCTGGTCTTCCAACCAAACCGCATCCCAATACGGATATAGACCTATATCCTTAACCAATCCCGCCCGTAGAGGATTCGCGACCAGATATCTGGAAGCAGGCAATAGATGGGCTTCCAACAAGCAACGATCATAAAACCCGCTTTGCCATATTTTACCTGAACTATTGTTTTGAGCATTGAGTGCTTTTGCACTGCATGACTTGAACGCCTGCATTGTTTTTGACAAAGTCGTATTTTCAGCGAGCTCAATAATCCCATGCCAATGATCCGGCATCAAAACCCAAGCCAGTAATTTGCTCGCGGCCCAGATTCTCTTGTCATAGCAAAGTCTTGAAACGATGCGGGCATTGTCCGTGTTCATGAACAATCTATTTCTATCAGCACAAACGGTGGTGATGAAGTAAATATGTTTGGAACAGGAATATCGACCTTTGCGTAAGGCTTTGCTACCTGGTAAATCGCATGCAGTTTTCATGCCTGTAGCTTAATATTTTTGCCTGCGCGTTTTATGTAGGGATAATCTGAATTTTCTGTAAGGGGATGTTGACAGAATGAAGGGGGCCAACCTAATGATTCGTAGGGTGCTCGCTCTTTACGTTAAACATTGTCGCAGGCTTTCGCGAGCAGAGCTCGCTCCTACGTTGGGCATTGTCGCAGGGCTTTCGCGAGCAGAGCTCGCTCCTACGTTGGGCATTGTCGCAGTGCTTTCGCGAGCAGAGCTCGCTCCTACGTTGAATAATTTCGCAGGCTTTTCGCGATCAGAGCTCGCTCCTACGTTGAATAATTTCGCAGGCTTTCGCGAGCAGAGCTCGCTCCTACGTTGGACGTTAGGCTTTTTTCAGGAAGCAGGTTTTCAGGACGAGGCCTTTTACTTTTTCGACATTACATTCGATTTCTTCTTCGTCATCGGTAAGGCGAATATTTTTGACCATGTTGCCGCGCTTGAGTGTTATCGAGGTGCCTTTAACTTTCAGGTCTTTGATGGTGGTGACTGAATCGCCGTCTGTCAGCACATTGCCATTACTGTCTTTTACAACGAGCATAATATTTCCTTAAAATTCCGCGCCTAATTTTTTGGCGTCGTACGAAGCGACTTCGTATTCCAGATTTGGGACACCTTTTACTTTTATCTTGATGTTTTTCGCTGACTGCAAAGATTTGTAAAATACTCTTTCGTTTTCGATAAACAAGGCCGGGCCATTACCGGTATCGGCCTGCAACCCAGGGAATTTTTTATACTCGCCATCATCGAAAGAAATCTGCATATTACAGGGCGCGCCGCATTGAAACTTGCTCTGTGCAAGCACCAGATAAATACTATTTCCCCATTCCGGATGGATACGAATAATCATTCGGGCCGATGGCGGCAAATCCGATGGCTGGCCTGCAAACATTTCCGGCTTGCTGTAAATACCGGCAGAAAACTGGGTTTTCTTGCCGACAGGCACTTGTTGGTAATCCCACAGGGTCGCGAGTCGGCGTTCTTCCTGCATGGCTTGGGCCTGCGAACTAATTTCATCATAGCGAAGCTTCAATGCCTTCGCCTCTGCACTTTCAGGAAAGCGCGCGATCAAGACATCGGCATTTTGCAAGGCCTGCAACCAGTTTTTATCCTGCGCGGCTTTATCAAAGTCTTTCATCAATGCCGTAGCTTGTTCATTGCTTTGAGGCTCGGATGCTTTTTCGGCATTGCAGGCGGTGATTATTAAAACAAAGCATAAGAAGATAATTTTTTTCATGATGTATGAATCCCAACCCTTTCGTTCTTCCGTGTCCCGGCTTACGCCGGGATGATGTTTAACTTTATTACTAAAACCATCGTCACCCCGTTGAAAAACGGGGCCCAGAAGCTAAATACAAAGCAAGGTCTAAATATTACTTCGTAGAGGTTTCTGGGTCCCGACTTGGTCATCACCCCGTTGGAAAACGGGGCGGGAAGACCTTAATCACTTATTGGAACACTTGTATGCTGAGTTCTTCCAGCATCGCCATTTCAGTATCATCAAAACCGGCTGCACTGCGCGCAGGCAAATTATAAGGACCACGAATCGAAGCTTTTGCCAGACCCGTAATTAAATCACTGAAAGTTTTCAAAGGTTCTTTATTTTCCTGCTTGCAGCACCATAGAAACCAACGAGTCCCGGCAGCGACATGCGGAATTTCTTCTGCCAGAATAATTTTCAGAATATCGGCCGATACATGGTCGCCAACACTACGCAAGCGCGCCATCATTCCCGGCGTTACATCCAATCCGCGTGCTTCCAAGACTCTCGGTACCAGTGCCATTCTTGCAAGACAGGAGTGTGCTGTTTTTTCCGCCATTTCCCATAAACCGTTATGCGCTTCGAAATCGCCGTAGCAAACGTCCATTTCCTGAAGTCGCTTTGAAAGCATCGTGAAATGACGGGCTTCGTCCGAAGCGACTTTGACAAAATCGGCGTAGAAATCAACGGGCATATCGCGAAATCGATAGACTGCATCCCAGGCTAGATTGACCGCATTAAATTCAATATGGGTAATCGCGTGCAAAAAACAGGCGCGGCCTTCGGTCGTTCCCATGCCGCGTTTAGGCAAATTTTTAGGTGCAATTAAAACCGGCTTGTCGGGACGGCCGGGAGCCTTGATGGACTCAACTTCATCATCCGAATTATCCAGACTCAGTTCACCACGGAAAAATTGCTCGGCAAATTTTTGCGTGAGCACTACTTTTTCCAGTGG
>JAYSXB010000301.1:0-2756 GCA_043717775.1 Arenimonas sp. | reverse complement strand
GCTGGCGATCCGGCAAATCCATTAATTCAATTTCAGCGGCGGTCAAATCAATATTGCAGGGCAATAAATCGTAGCCTTCTGCCGTTTTGATAATCGCCTGCTGGCACTCGCACTCGCCCATGATCACTTCGGTGGTCGAATGTTCGAGTTCACGTTTATCAACACCCGATGCCATCGTGGCATTGCCTTGCGGGTCCAGATCAACCAGTAGGATTTTGCGTGGCACCAGCGCCAGCGCGGCCGCCAAATTCACTGCCGTCGTAGTTTTACCCACGCCGCCTTTTTGATTGGCAATCGCAATTATTTGAGCCATGCGTTGGAAACCTTAATATTTATCGTGCGGATTTTGTTTACTGATTATGCGGGTTTGCCGGGTTTGAAGCGACTATTACCAGATGTCTTTCGCCCGCCAGGCCCGGGACCTGTAGTCGATGCGAGCCTTTAAACTGCCAACCGGTGGGCAGTTCCGCGATTTCTTCATTCGGCTGCACGCCCTTCATGGCAAGCAATTGACCGCCGGGCTTCAATAAATGACCGCCCACTTCAATGATGCCCGCCAAACGATCCAGCGCCCGGGCGGTGATCAGGTCGTATTGGCCAGATTCTGGCACCGCTTCGGCCCGTGACTCGATAACGCGCGCATTACTCAGGTTCAAAACGCGCACAGCTTCGCGCAAGAACCGGCATTTCTTGCCATTACTTTCGACCAGACTCACTTGCAAACCCGGCTTCGCCAGCGCTAAAGGAATACCCGGCAAGCCCGGCCCCGTGCCCAAATCGGCAAGGCTTCCCGATTCAACAAAGCGATGCATCGCCAGAGAATCGAGCACATGCTTGACCAGCATTTCGTGCACGTCGCGCACCGCGGTCAGGTTGTAGGCCTTGTTCCACTTTTCCAGCAGCGCCAAATAATCCAGCAATTTTTCGGCGAGGGTGTCGTTACTTAGTTCAAACGCAGCAAGACCGGCGTCTAATTCTGGGCGAAGATGTTCGAGTGCGTGCATGGGCGGTATTGTAATCGAGCGTCGCCCGCAAGCGGCCTCCTACCGTAATATTTCGTGGGAGGCCGCTTACGGGATAATCTTTACGTAGGAGGCCGCTTGCGGGCGACCTCCGCCGAAATCGTCCGGGCCCAATGACTTTCAAACCTAACCGCCCTCCTACGGCTAAAAATATTATGAGCAAAATTTTACTCACCGGCGCCACCGGCTTTTTAGGCCAACATATCCAGCGCGAACTTATCGCCGCCGGGCATCAGATCAAAGCCCTCTCACGATCCGAGCAAGCCGATGTCTTGCTTGCATCGCAAGGCGCAGAACCGATTCGCGCCGAATTGACCGATGCCGATTCGTTGGTGCGCGCCGCGAATGGCGTCGATGCGATTTTTCATACTGCTGCCGATACCAATACCTGGCGTGTGAATAATGCAGCGCAAACACGAACCAATGTGGGCGGCACCCAGAATTTAATCGCGGCGGCGAAAGCCAATAATGTCAAACAGATTTTGCATACTTCAAGCGTGTCGGCGTATTCGCATCTTGCCCACGGCACCCTGCGCGAAGACGTTCCGCAACGTGGTGGCGAGAGCTGGATCAATTACGAACGTACGAAATTTCTGTCCGAAAAAGCGGTGCGCGAATCTGGACTGGATTTTATTATTTTCCAGCCCTCGCATATCCTCGGCCCGGGCGATAAACAAAATTGGTCACGACTGATTCGCCTGATTGACCAGAACAAACTTCCCGGAGCGCCTCCGGGCTCTGGCGCTTTTGCCGATGTGCGTGAAATTGCGAAAGCACAAGTCCGTGCCTTTCAACTAAATAAATTCGGTGAAAGTTATCTGCTCGGTGGGCAGCATGCGAGTTTTCTTGAGTTAATTCATCAAGTCGGCCTCAAGCTAAATCGCAAGACACCGAAAAAACCGATACCGGCGTTTGCCTTGCGTTTATTTGCCCAGATGAAATACGGCGTTTCATTACTGACAAGAACGGCACCCGACATCACGCCCGAGTCAGCCATGTTCACGATTCATGATTTAAAAGTGGATTCCGGCAAAGCCAAACGCGATTTGGCTTATGTTGAAACGGATCTGGATAGCTTATTGAATGACACGATTGTCTGGTTGCGGGCGGAGAATATGATTACATGACGTAGGGTGGGCACCGCCCACGCTTCGACGACGACAAACTCATTCGGACCTAGAAGGCCCTCCTACCAAAACAAACAATCGCCCCTACAAATAAATATCCGGCTTGCTGATTTCCATTGCACGATCCGGTTTTGCCAAGGCACTAAAACCATAGCCTTCATAAAGTCTATGCGCATCTGCCGTCATCAACATCCAGCGGCGCAGACCTTGTAAGTCCGGATGAGATTGCACGCTTTGCATCAGTTTTTTCGAGATGCCATGACCACGAAATTTCGGCAGCACGAATACGTCGGCTAAATAGGCAAAAGTAGCGGCATCGGTAACCACGCGTGCAAAGCCTACTTGCTTGTCCTCGATAAACGCGGAAAAACAATACGAATTCTCGATGGCTTTTTGCACAACAGCACGCGGAATATTTTTTGACCAGTAAGCTTCCTGCGATAAATACGCATGCACCACATCGAGATCAACATCGGCGCGATCAGTAGAAATTTGGATATTCATATTTTTATCATTCACCTACTCGCGATTTGTCTTTCCCGAACGCTCTTGTTGCAGACCCGGTAACTTCGCACCACTGCCGTGGGAGCGTCCGTCAGGCGCGAAA
>JAYSXB010000031.1:0-5826 GCA_043717775.1 Arenimonas sp. | reverse complement strand
TGCATCGTGCTGTGATCACTGCTGGTATGACAGCTGGTGCAGCCGACAGATTTTTCCTGCGCCAGTTTTGATGTTTGATTTTTGGGCGCCGCAGCATGTGCGATGTACACATGCGCGACCGGTTTAGCTTCTTCGGAAGCAATCACCACTATGGCGCTGGCAAGGAGTGCCATGGCTATAAAAATAAAAACAAGGCGTACAAGAATAGTTCGCATCAGAACGTCATCAACAAATTAAGAAGGGCAGAATATTGGGTTTCACCATGGTTACCAGTGAATAATTGTTGATAGCCTTTGCCAGGGCGCAGAGATGCTACCGATGCATTTAAAACGATGTTCTGTGACATGAGCGGCCGGTACTGCAAACTCGCTGAAATATCGACACCAATATCGGTATCAATATTGCCCTGGTTGCGTAAAACCTCAAGCGAAGAAGTATCGACAAAACTCAGTTTTGAAACATTACCGATCACTCGCAGTTGCGGCGTGATATCGAAATCAGCGCCCAGCCCAAACAAACGAATGCCCGGGTTTACAAAGTTCGATTGCCCCTGTTCTTTCGATGAGCGCAAGCTTGGCAGTAATGCATTTCGACCTGATAACACGACACCGCCGCCACCAATCAAGGGAACGGCCTGGCGAATCCAGAAACTGGTATCGGCCCCGGCAATTTGCGGGTTTTCCAGGATCGCATCAAAGCCAGTTGCTTTATTATCGAAAGGGTCTTTGTCGCCACTGGCATATACGCCAGTGGCACGTAGGCGAATCCAACTAAAGTCACGCGACAGTTCTGCTGCGGCAAAACTTGCACGAATTTCAGTGGCCTGTTGCGCTAGCGGATGATAACTATCGTCGCCCAATACGCGGTAAAAAGAACTGGTTAAATTCCAGCGGCCAAAATGGCCGTCGCCACTGAGCCCCAGATAGGTAACGCGATAATCATGCGGACGGGTGTCACCCATCACAGCGGGGCGCTCCAAGAAACCGTTGTTATTGTAATACTCTTGATTGCTTTCGCGATTAATATTACGCATCACGCTAAATTGCGTGGTGTGGCCGATAACTGGAAAGTCCTGACGAAACACATTGGCCATAATAACGTCGTCTTTACGCAAGGGCTGGGTGATGTCATTCAAGCCGCTATTGGTATCTTTTTCGATACGGCGAAACCAGGCGGCATTGTATTGCCAACGGTTATTGTCACGGGTACCAAATAAACGTACACCAAGGGCGTTGTCCTGAAAAACAAAGCCGCGAAAATCGGAAATAAAAGGCTGGATGCCAACGCGTAAACTATCGAAATCATAATTGTCCGACACATTGCGTAAATGCTTATCGAAAAATAATTCCTGGATCGCAATATGGCTGTCGCGGCGAATTTTACCGCGTCGAGGGTCAATTAATACCGCACGCACTTCCTCTGCCTGGGTGCGATTGGTGTTCAAAGCCGCCACCAAACGGAATTCATAATCGGGTGGCTTGAAGGTAGTGTCACCTTCAATGATCGCCGCAGAAAAAATAATATTCTGGTTGAGGGTAGATTGCCGGCCTTGGCCAAAAATATCTAATGCGCCAGCGCCACCGCTCGACTGTGCGCCGACTGCCGTGGGTAATTGGCGGGCTTCGATCAGGGTGTCGGAAATGGCACCGATATTCAAAAACCAGTGCTCGCCCCATTTTGCAAATGGCTCAAAGGGTTTGTCGCCTTTCAACACATTTTGATTGTAAGGGTCCCATTTGTTTTGCTTGATCCCCAGGCCTTCCATAATGCGCCAGCGGTCTGGCACTGGCAGGCTTTCACGCCGTACTTCTGCGGTAGGTGGCGGTACCTGATTGGGATCAATCGCAGGCAATTCGTATTTTAAAGGCTTGCCTTGCGGACGCTGAAGTTCTATTTCTTCGTCATTTTGTTTTTCGTCGCTCTGGTTTTCTTTGGACGATTCCGTTTTTGAATCTTGCTGTGCAAAGGCATATGCAGTATTCAAACCACTGATCAAGGCAGTTACCAGCAATAAACGTTGGCAAAGGATTCGCGGCATCATCAAAGTCCCGCACACACATCTTGAGCCGATGAATTATTGAATGGTGCTTGTGGGCATTGCACGTAACGAAGCCGGGTACCGGTGCCATTGGGCACGAGGGTATCGGCACGGATGGCGGCGGGAGCATTGGCAATGCCAGTAGCAAGAATTTGTCCGGCATTGGCCAAGCCAAGAAACGCCACCATATCGTCTTGATCCACGCCATCGCCAGAAACACCAATGGCACCGACTAATTGACTGCCGCGATAAATCGGCACCGAGCCCGGAAAAATTTGAATGCCATTGCGTAATTTATTTAAACCGGTACAGCCAACCACAGGAGAGCCGACTGCCGAGGCAATAAGATTGTTATAACTCAAATCCAGCTGCAAACCCTGTTGGAACGGGCTCCAGTTTGAAATCGATTTTGATAATGGCCCCGAAGGCGCACCAGCAATACCATCAGGAAAATACGGCCGCGCAATATTTCCAATCGCACGATTACTATAGGCAATACCATTACTCAAACTGCTTGGGTCATTCAAAAAAGTTTGCAACTGGCTTACATACCCAGAAATAGACGAGCTACTAACTGGCACCAAATAATTGGCAGCCGGCAGCGAATTTAATTCGGCAGCGGCATTAATGTTCGAGAAAAACGCCGCCGTGCGTGCTTTTTGCAATGCCACATCAATGCCAAATACAGGAGCGTCGGGCGTGCGAACCAGACCCAATACTTCGCCCTGGGTATCGACAACGGTAATGCTCACTTGTGCCGCAGAACCAGCGGGGCGACGAATTTGCGCACGTGCGCGATTGGCAACATCCAATGCACTGCGAAGAATTTGATTGACTTCGGTTGACGCCAATAAACTATCGGTGCCGCCGATCACCGGATACCGATTTGCGTTGAAAGCATCCACTAAAATATAGGCATTCAAACTGGCAAAACTTCCGGTGTCGGGACGTATGCCGGACATTGCACTGCCATAGCCAGTACCCGCATTGGTGCTGGCGCCAACATAGCCCGGTACCGCGATCAAACTGCCCGATAGCGATGCAAACGGTGCCGATGCGCCGGGATTGGAAACTAATGCTTCCGAGTCGGTATAGCGAAGTGTGCGGCCATCGGCCGTAATGCGATTGGCACGAATATCGGTTGCTGCGGAAAAACCGGCGGTACCGGCAACTGCAACCAGTTCATCGGGATCAATATCAAAATTCTTGATATTTAAATCCAGTGAATAAACTGCATCGGTGATGACGCCAATGCCACCGACTAGGAAACCATTTTTATACAGTGGCATTCCGCCCGCGTCGGCAGATAATCCCAAGGGCGAGCGTTTCGGACTCATGTTGCCATCGGCTTGTCGTGACATTAAATCGGAACACGAAAACTGCGAAAACTGTACGCCAAACAAAGGCCCCGATGGCGAAGAAATTTCACCGGGATTAAAATTCTGCTGCACGATTTGACTAGCGGTGCGCGTGCTGAAGGCATTACCTTCGCTCGATAAGTAAGCGCCGGTAATGGCTTTGGAAATAGCGGCAAAACTATCAGGCAAAATTGAAATAGCTTCCAAACCACCAGAAACGCCACGACCACTATTAATAGTGAATGTGCTGCTGGCGCCAGTCATGCGGAATACCGCCAATACATTGCCAACTCGATCAACCACGGCAATGGTGCCGCGCACGCCGCGGGCTTGTGCCTCACCCACGGCTTGGCTAATAATTTTTTCTACATCGATAACACTTAGAAATACCCCCGCGCTCGGCGGCGGCGGACTCGCAGGTGTTTTTATTGGCGGTTGTGCGGGTTTATTCAAAGATGCTATGCCACAACTTTTCGTTGAGCCTTCTGTATTGACACTCGCCAGACAGTTTGTTGCTGCCGGAGTTGCGCGAGTCGCGTTGGCAGTGGGAGTCGCATTGGCAGCAGGCGCTCTGAGGTTTTCAATTCGCAACCATAAGCCCGTGCCCAGCAATAATCCGGTAACAGAGCTTAACCATAAAAAGCGCGTCAACAATAAGCGGCTCATGGTGCTCCTTTGTCTTTTGACATTGGCTTTGCATGGGCATTCTTGATTTGCTCTGCCGAGAGTGTTTGATGGCTTGATAAATGAAAACCATGGCAGGACTCGCAGGTGCTGGTCACTTTGTTGCGTGCTGGTTTCGCACCGCCATGGCAGCTGCGACAAGTAGTGATATCGGGAACGGCGATATCTTTACTCGTTTTGGAAGTCAGCACGTTGTGGCAAGTGGAGCAGGGTGTATCGGTGTGTTGATTATGGGCGAAATTATTTTTTGTTAACCAATGATCATTAATAGTGACCGGTGCAATAGCCCACGGTTGTTCTACATTGTTTTCATTGCGAGTAACTTCATGGCAGGTATTGCAAACGCGAACCTCGAATAAATCAGTGGCTACCGTATTCGCTTTTTGATTGGCCCAGACACTGGCGCGCGTGCGTTCTACTTTGGCATTGGCATGCTCAGGTCGGCGCAGCAGGCCGTCAATGGTAGCAATGTCAATCGGGGATTCGCCGACACTTTGGCTGCCGTAAAATTCGCGCAACGTCGTCATGACTTCAGCAACATTACCATGCGGCACTTGGCGTGTAGTAACAGCGGGTTCAAATTCGAGTCGATGACAACTCGCGCAATGCGTTTGCATTGTAATTGGTTTGAAACGCACACCAGCTTCATCAGGTGTATGGCAGTTACTACATTGCATGACACGGCGGCCATCGGGGCTGTTAATGCCTTTGCTCGACAGATGCACGTCATGCGGAAATTTAAGACCGGAGTTTTCAACTAATTGCGCTTTGTCATTTTGATCGAGACGTTTAATTTCGGTAAAACTAACTCCGGTTTTTATGGATAGCTTAAAGGCCGGATGGTCACTCGAGAAATCATGAATATCATTCAAGGCAATGCCGGGGTTTTTGGCTTTAAAAGTTTTTAGATTGCTATGGCAATCGACACAAAGTGCCGGATTACCGCGAGCAATGGCCAGACTCTGTTTGTGTTCAAGATGGCAGCTCGCACATCGGGTTTCGCCAAATAAGCTGGCTTGCATGGTTTTATTTGCGACATGGTCACCAATGTTTTTATGGCAAGTGGTACAGGCAGCATCTTCCACTTGGACAAATGGTTTGGTATGGCATTGCTGGCAGTCTTTAGCGAATGCCTGATGCCCGGCCGAAATTGGCCCAGGATTCCAGGACTCATCCAGGGTAATGGGCAGTTTATGGTCGGCAGATACTAATTCCGGTTGGGTAGCATGAAGTATGGGCAATATTAAAAATGCCAGCGTAATTAATGCGGCCAAGCTCAAGGCAATTGTGCGTTTTGACAAGCCAGCTTGGGTAAGACTGGTCCGCGAACGCTTCTTTAATTCGCCCTTGTCATCTGACAAGGGTGAAACCAATTCATAGCTGAGCACAAGATCGTGTTCATTATTTTTTTCTTCGACAATAAATTGATATGGGCCGATCAAAATACGACTACCGTTACGCAAAGCTTCACGCTTTCTGAATTCGCCATTGAAATTCAATAGCTCATTGGCGCTTTCCAGATAAAGTTTGCCATCATCGGCATATTGAATGGTTGCGTGATGCAGATTAATCCGGGGGTCGGGCAAGTGCACAATACAATTGGCACCACGACCAATTCGTAAACTATCGCCTGCGATTTCACGCGCTTCGTCAATGGCTTCGCCACGGCTATTGCGAGTTATCTTGATCAGCTGGCAATAAATCATGCTGTCGGCTACCAGTAAAAAAACACGGAGACGATATGTG
>JAYSXB010000004.1:0-16207 GCA_043717775.1 Arenimonas sp. | reverse complement strand
TAGAAGGCCCTCCTCCGAGGATACATCTTTAGGAGGGCCTTCTAGGCCCGACCAACCTCCCGCGTATTTTATTGCTTAGGCAAATACAACAGCGGATCCACCGGTTTACCATTGCGCCTGATTTCAAAATGCAGCATATCGCGCATGGTACCGGTGCGACCCATTTCCGCGATCACATCACCGGCTTTTACTTTGGTGCCTTCGGCCACTAAACGCCGACGGCTGTGCGCGTAGGCCGAGAGCCATTCGTTATTGTGTTTGATAATAATTAATTCGCCGTAACCCACCAATCCTGCACCGGAATACACCACAGTACCGTCAGCAGAGGCATGAATTGGCTGTCCGCTTTTGCCGCCAATATTAATACCTTGCTGCGCCGTGTCACCCTGCACATAACGTGCAATCAAAGTGCCCTCACTCGGCCAGCGCCAGCTCATTGTGCTCACGTTGGTAATGGGCTTCACTTCTGCCGCCGGTGCCGCAATAACGCTAGTGCTTGGCACAACAGGGCTTGTTGTCGGTGCGACGACAGCTACGGCGGTTTGAACGGGTGTCGTGGCGACAACAACCGGCGGCTTGATAACAACGGGTTTCGCTTCGACCGGTTTGGTTACAACAGGTTTTACAGAGCTTGTAGCGCTAGTGTTTGAAACGACAGCTGAATCCACATTTTGATTGTCGTTAGTTGAGTGCAACAAAACACGCTGACCAATTTTTACCGTGTAGGGCTCGGAAATATTATTCCAGACCGCTAAATCGCGGTAACTGACACCGGCACGGAACGAGATGCCGTACAAAGTGTCGCCAGCCTGCACAACATAGGGTTCATTGAGCGATATGGGCTCGTATTGTTTTCTTGGAGCCGTTGTTTTTGTCGTCTGGCTTTCGTTGTTTGATTGCGTTGGACGCACCGAAACCGTGGTCTGTGCACAAGCACTTAACACCACTACGGAAGCCACTACCGAACAAGTGAATAAGGAAATATTTTTCATGGTGTCGTTCATCCGGCTTGAGGTTTCATCAAGATCCAAACAACAAAACCCACAACTAGCAGCAATCCAATCCAGCCGATGGGTTCAATATATTTTCTCAATGCGGCCTCTGCTTTAGGTCCGCCCACGCGAATTGCACCAGCTATCAAAAAGACACGCTTGCCGCGTCCAACGATCATGCAGGCAAGAAATGGAATGATCGGCACGCCCACGATACCAGCAGCCCAAGTCACGACCTTCATCGGGATCACAGGCTGGATTGCCGCAACAGTGAGGGTTCCAAGCATGGCCATCCAGTGCTGCTGCATTTGCAGTTGCAGACTTTCTACCCAGGTTCCGATGCCCTGCTGGAGCTCAATACTGAGCAGCGGTCTGATGAGTTCGTAGGCGTAATGTCCGAGCGCATACCCGACTAGGGACCCTAATAATGAAGCCACCAAACTTACCGTTGCATACCAGAAGCCCGATTTCGGTTTTGCCAGACACATAGGTGCCAGCATCACTTCAGGCATCACCGGAAAAATAAACGCCTCGAAAAAACTAAGTGTCGCCAAAATCGAAACTGCATTTTTGTGCTGTGCCCATATAATCGCCTTGTCATAGAGCGGTTGAAAAATTTTCATCAAATAATTCCTGTTACCAAAGGCACGAAGACCACATTACCTAAATCATCCTGAATAATGCCTTCGGGGGTTTTACGCAAACGCAATAATTTTTGTACGCTGGAACCACCTACCGGTGCAATCAAGGTGCCGCCTTCGGATAATTGCTCCACTAATTCCGGGACGATGGCAGCAGCGCCAGCGGTGACGATTATTGCATCGAAGGGTGCATATTCAGACCAACCAATATGGCCATCGACATGTTTGCTGCGTACATTCAAATTTAAATTTCGAAAACGACGGCGCGCCTGCCGCAATAATTCATCAATGCGCTCAACCGTAAATACTTCCATACCCAGCGTGGCCAATACCGAACCCTGATAACCGGAACCGGTTCCGATTTCCAATACTTTTTTAGGCAGGCCGTGTTCAATCAAAGCTTCGGTCATGCGCGCAACCACCCAAGGCTGCGAAATCGTTTGGCCTTTGCCAATCGGCAACGCGGTGTCTTCATAAGCGCGTGAAGCCAGCGCTTCTTCAATAAATAAATGCCGTGGCAAACTTCGTAGCGCATTCAGTACGCGCTCATCGCGAATGCCGCCTTCACTGCGCAAACGATCGACCATGCGGTCGCGCGCGCGCTGTGAGGTCATGCCTAGACCTTTCGCTTCGGGCTTGGTAAGAAACGGTGCCATCATATCGATTGTTTTTTTCCTGCGCTTAAACCGGAAATCCATTGCCCGACCGATTCAAGTGCGTGATAGCGAGTCAAATCGACATGAATGGGCGTGATCGAAATAAAACCGTTTCTCACTGCATGAAAATCGGTGCCCAGACCGGCATCTTGTTCCGGACCCGGCGGTCCAATCCACCAAACGGTTCGGCCACGCGGATCGGTTTGTGCGATGCAGGGTTCGGCTCGATGCCGATGTCCGCAACGCGTGACTTCAAAGCCATGAATTTCATGCCAAGGTAAATCAGGCACATTGACGTTCAAAATAGTGTCGGCTGGCAATGGGTCGGCCAGTAAGCGCTCGGTAATTAATACCGCCGCTTTTACTGCGGACTCATAATATTTTGCATTGTGGTGATGCGTGGCCAATGACATTGCAATGGCCGGAAAACCAAGACAACGACCTTCCATCGCAGCGGCTACCGTGCCGGAATAAATAACATCGTCGCCCATATTGGAAGTATTGTTGATGCCGGAAATAACAATATCGGGATCGGATTTTAATAAGCCCGCGAGCGCCAGATGCACACAGTCGGTTGGCGTGCCCGCCACACTCCAAGTATTTTCATTGAGTACTTTCGCGCGAATTGGCATGTCCAGTGTCAACGAGTTACTCGCCCCCGAACGATCGCGGTCCGGCGCCACTACAAACACATTGTGCCCGGCCTCTTGCAGGCCCTGCGCCAGCAGCTTGATACCCGGCGCATCAACGCCATCGTCGTTACTAATCAATATTCGCATTGCCACCTCAATTTATATTGAGCATGATAACGGAAGCCAGCAGACTTGTGTTTTGCAATCCTTTCAATATGCCAAAAAACCAGCCGCCTGATGAACGCGATGAGGACGAAGACGACGCCACGCTATTTCGCGAGGCGATTGGCGAAGTGCGTCGTATTGAAATCAAAGAGCAAAACATTCCGCGAAAAAAGCCCGCCGCTGATTCAAAAATGTTCCGTCGCGATGAAGCCGAAGCCCTGCGTGATTCGCGTTCGGTGTCGGTTGCCGAGGCTTTTTTAAATTCGGCCGATGAACTGAGTTATCGCCGACCCGAAATTCCCGAGAAATGGTTCAAGCAATTAAAACGCGGGCAAATCAGTATTCAGGACGAATTGGATTTGCATCATTGCCGAGCTGCTGATGCCGAAGTTTTTCTGAAACAATTTTTAAATCAGGCGCGCGAAGAAGCGCATTATTGCGTGCGGGTCATTCACGGAAAAGGCTTGCGTTCGGAAAGCGCACCGGTGCTCAAGGCATTGGTAGATCGCGTATTGCGACATCGTGGGGATGTGTTGGCATTTAGCTCGGCACCACCAGCCCAAGGTGGCACTGGCGCGGTGCTAATTTTATTAGCGCGCCAGTGAAGTTAAATAAGACAAGTCTAAATTATTGACCGTCTTTTTTAGCTTTTGGTGCCCTAGGCGGGCTGATCCATTTGACAATCACGCCACGCTGTAGAGCCTGACGCTCGACTCTAGCCATATAGACTTGATCGTAGCCATAACTACTTTGTTGTTTTTGAGAAACTTTATTGGGCTCTGTTGATTCTTTGCCTTTCATACTGGCGCAGGCGCTGAGGCTACACATCAGGCAAATCGCGATGACTCGTTTCATGGGATTACTCCTGTACATGGACGCGGTTTCAGATTACTCCTGCCAGCGCCGCTTGCAAGTGCTTGTCCATCAAATTTTGGCTGAATCTTGCAACTCGCCCAATTCGGCCAATAATTCCGTGGCGTAGGCGCCTGGCGGCAGTGAAAAACGGCACTGTAACTGGTCTTTTTCCGGCCATGTCCAGCTCAAATCCTGCACCTGAATCCGCAAAGCGCGCCGCTCCTGTTTCATGTCGGCGGCTTCCAGGCCGCGGCATAGTTCAGGATGAGTATTGGAAACCTCAGTTTCAATGGCCAATACCGTCGATTGGGTTCTCAGCTCACCCTTGCCCCACATCGGGCCGGTCGCATGGATTTCCAGTTTTTCGGCGCGGTTTTGTATTTCGTCCGTGGTGGCTTCGGGTCCAAAAATGCTGTGCGAGCCATCGATCATCCAGACTTCGCCCTCAAGCGCGCTTAGCCAGTTTTTATTTTCGATACGCGCTGCCAATACCGCATTGAAAATTTCAGAACGCGCGGCCGACAAATAAATGGAGCGCTGTTCGCGTTTAACGCGATCACCAGAAAACATTTTCAAGGCCATGCCAACATTGGCACGCTCGCGCCCAAAGCGCTGTTCGCCAAAATAATTAGGCAAGCCATAATCACGAATTTTTTCCAGACGTTTTTCTATTGCGGTTTTATCACCTTCAACATCACGCAAGGTAAGCGTGAAGCGGTTTCCTGCCAAGGCGCCGCGCGGGAGTTTTCGATGATGCCATTGCCATTCAAGCAACTTAACACCGTCAATATTAAAACTATCAAAATCAGGCGTAATTTTTTTCGGAATATGTATCGAGAAGCGTTGCGTGGTGACGGCATGACGGTCTTTCATACCGGCATAGCCAACACCCATTTCGCTGATGCCTGCCCATTTCGCCAAGGCGTTCGCGACAAAAGCAGTATTCAAGCCACGCTTTTGTATCGTGACCAATAAATGCTCGCCTTCACCATGGGCTTCAAAGGCGTTGATTTCTTCAACGATGAAATCTTCGGGGATACTGCGGAATTTTCCTTTCAACACAGCTTCGCCATAGGCACGCGGTAGCATCATGCTTTCACCAGCAATACCGTCGCCTGCGCAGCAATGCCTTCACCTCGACCTGTGAATCCCAGTTTTTCGGTGGTGGTTGCCTTGACAGATATTTGATCAACATTTACCTGGCAATCGTCAGCAATATTTTTTTGCATTTGCTGGCTGTGTGCGGAAATTTTTGGCTGCTCGCAAATAATCGTGACATCGGCATTGCCGAGAGCATAGCCTTTTCCCTGAATCAGCGAAAAACAATGCCGCAATAAATCCCGACTATTGGCACCACGCCAGCGCTCGTCACTGGGCGGAAAATGTTTGCCAATATCGCCCAGTGCCAATGCACCCAACATCGCGTCACACAGGGCGTGCAGAACGACATCACCATCGGAATGGGCAATTAAACCCTGCTCGTGGGGAATGCGCACGCCACCCAAAATGACATGATCACCATCGCCAAATGCATGTACGTCGAAGCCGCTGCCTATCCGCATAAAAGTCCTTTAAGCGTAGGGTGCGCTCAAGCGCACCAATATATGAAACGAAAAAAAATAAGCCGATTACAGACAATTGCCGAGAGGAGCTATGAGAAATGCCGAGAAAGCTAAAAAAGCTCCGTCATTACAAAATCAAACAAATCGTCATCCCCGAATGCTTTTGTCGGGGACCCAGTGCCTTCATCAATCAAAGCAACGACTCTGGGTTGACCAGCTGCGCTGTTAAAAAGCACTTCCGCCTACGCGGGAATGAAGGTTTTATAATTAACCAGAGATTTCTTAATATTTTCCCTCGGTTTTGCTCTTGAGCTTTTCTCAGTTTTTCTCCGTGATACGACTTCGCTTTTCATTTTTTGAGTTAAACCCCCGCTTACAGATTACTCAGAATAAACTCGGCCAATACCAAATCTGCCGACGTGGTGACTTTAATATTGTCTTCCGAACCCTCGACCAGCAATGGTTTGAAACCCAATCGTTCCATGGCCATCGCCTCATCGGTCACATTCAAACCAGCGCGCATGGCAGATTCAATGGCGCGTGTTAAACCGCCGCGCCTGAACATTTGCGGGGTAAGTGCACGCCATAATTTTTCGCGTGGCTCGGTGCTGAAAATATGTTGGCCGTCTTCGCTACGCTTGATGGTGTCACGCACCGGTGCTGCCAAAATGGCACCGATGGCATGGGCCTCGCCCATTGCCAATAAACGCGACAAATCAACTGCACGCAAACACGGGCGTGCAGCGTCATGCACTAAAACAAAACGATCTTCGTGCACGACGGCAGGCAATGCCTGCAATGCAGACAACACAGAATCGGCACGTTCGGCGCCACCGCGACAGGTGTAAATTGGCTTGCCTTCCATTTCGCGCCAGCCCGCCCAATAAGGGTCATCGGGTGAAATGGCGACCATCACACCATCGACCAAAGGGTGTGCCAGCAGAGAACGCAGGCTATGTTCGATAAGCGGGCGACCGGCAATATTCAAATATTGTTTTGGCGTTTCGCTACCGAAACGAGTGCCGCGACCGGCGGCCGGCACCACCGCCCAAGTCATTGCGCATCCTCATCGGCAGATTTTTCTTCCGGAAGTTTTGCAGCATGCGGATCGACCACGCGATAAAAAGTTTCGCCCGCCTTCACCATGCCCAATTCATTACGAGCGCGTTCTTCGGCAGCGGCCTCACCGGATTTCAGATCTTCCACTTCAGCCGCCAGCGCATCATTACGTTGCTCTAGATGCGTATTATCTGCCGCTTGGGTACGAACTCTTTCTTCCAGTTTTGTAGCTTGCCGCCAACCGGTATTGCCTAGCCATAGCTTGGTCTGTAAGCCCAGCAATAACAGACCGAGCAGCAGAAAAGGCCAAAGGCGTTTCAATAGCGACATGCTTAGTGCTTCAAACTCACAAACGCTGCGCGACCGGCATAACGTGCTTTCGCGCCCAGCGCTTGTTCAATGCGCAAAAGCTGGTTGTATTTTGCCACGCGGTCACTACGGCAAAGCGAACCGGTCTTGATTTGTGTTGCGGTGGTGGCAACAGCAATATCGGCAATCGTGGTGTCTTCGGTTTCGCCCGAGCGATGCGACACAATAGCGGCATAATTATTCGCGTCTGCCATCGCAATCGCTTGCAGGGTTTCGCTCAAGGTGCCAATTTGATTTACCTTGATCAAAATTGCATTCGCCACTTTTTTGTCGATGCCTTCCTGGAAAATTTTCGGATTGGTGACAAATAAATCATCGCCGACCAATTGCACGGTATTTCCCAGACGATCGGACAATAATTTCCAACCATCCCAATCATCTTCCGCCATGCCATCTTCAATAGTGATGATCGGATATTTTTTTGCCCAGCCATCCATGAAATCGACAAATTGCTCCGACGACAGGCGCTTACCCTCGCCCATCAAATTATATTTGCCGTTTTCATAAAATTCGGTACTGGCAACATCAAGGCCCAGCAAAATATCGTCACCGGCCTTATAACCGGCCTTGCCGATGGCTTCAAGAATGGTTTCCAGCGCTTCTTCGTTAGAACGTAAATCGGGAGCGAAGCCGCCTTCATCACCAACCGAAGTCGAAAGACCACGCGATTTCAAAACCGATTTCAATGAATGGAAAATTTCGGTACCTGCACGCAATGCTTCACTGAAGGAATCGAAACCAACTGGCAATACCATAAATTCCTGCATATCGACATTATTGTCGGCATGCGCGCCGCCATTGATGATATTCATCATCGGCACCGGCAGTGTGACTTCATTATCACCGGCCAAGTGGGCCCAAAGCGGAAGCTTTTTCGAGGCAGCAACGGCATGCGAATTCGCCATCGAAACCCCTAGCAAGGCGTTCGCACCCAAACGACCTTTGTTATCAGTGCCGTCGAGATTGATCAATTTTTGATCGAGACCTTTCTGATCGGCGGCATCAAAACCTTTCAATGCATCGGCAATGGTCGTGTTGACATTGGCAACGGCTTTTTTCACGCCTTTGCCCATATAACGCGATTTATCGCCATCGCGTAATTCAACGGCTTCTTTACTGCCAGTCGATGCACCTGATGGCACGGCGGCGCGGCCTGTGTGGCCCGAACTTAATGTAACTTCGGCTTCGAGGGTTGGATTACCGCGTGAATCGAGGATTTCGCGAGCGATGATTTTGGTGATGGTGGTCATTATTTTTTCTTTATTTAATTAGGACTGTATTTTTAATTGAATCAAAAACCATTCTTTTTTGAAATCGCATCCAACGCCAACATGGTTTCCAGCAAACCCTGCATCTTGTCGAGCGGCCAGGCATTCGGACCATCTGACAAAGCATTGTCCGGATCAGGATGGGTTTCCATAAATACACCAGCCACACCCACAGCAATGGCAGCACGTGCGAGTGCGGGAACAAATTCGCGTTGGCCGCCGGATTTACCGTCCATGCCGCCGGGTAATTGGACGGAATGCGTGGCATCGAACACGACTGGGCAACCGGTATCGCGCATCACAACGAGTGAGCGCATATCGGAGACTAAATTGTTGTAGCCGAAGCTGACGCCACGCTCGCACACCATGATTTGGCTATTGCCAGTGGCTTGTGCTTTTGCTGAAACGTGTTTCATTTCCCAGGGCGACAGGAACTGGCCTTTCTTGATATTCACCGGCTTGCCGGTGGCGGCCACTTTCTGGATGAAATCGGTTTGACGACACAAAAATGCCGGCGTTTGCAGTACATCAACCACACTGGCAACTTCGTCCATCGGCGTGTATTCATGCACGTCGGTCAACACGGGTACGCCGATTTGTTTTTTTACTTCTGCCAATACTTTCAGGCCTTCCTCCAGACCAGGGCCACGGAAACTCGTGCCTGAAGTACGATTGGCTTTATCGAAACTCGATTTAAAAATAAACGGAATGCCGAGTTGGCTGGTGATTTCTTTTAGCTTGCCGGCGACATCCATTTGCAGTTGCATGGATTCGATCACGCAAGGGCCGGCAATCAGGAAAAAAGGTTTATCCAGACCCACATCAAAGCCGCAGAGTTTCATGCTTGTGCTCCAGTAGGAGCGGCTTTAGCCGCGATGGTGGGTGATGCATCAAGTGATGCGGAGGCTGCTTCGGGACTGAGAGATTCGCGGCTTACGCCGCTCCTACGGGCCTTGTATTCGCGGGCAGCGGCTATAAAACCGATAAACAAGGGATGCCCATCGCGTGGCGTTGATAAAAATTCCGGGTGCGCCTGGCAAGCAACAAACCAAGGGTGATTCGGCAACTCGATCATTTCAACCAGTGAATCGTCCATCGATTTTGCCGAAATAATTAAACCGGCGGCTTCGAGTTGATTGATGTAGCGATTATTAAATTCATAACGATGGCGATGACGCTCGGCCACCACATCTTTGCCGTACATCGCATGCGCCTTGGTGCCCGCTTTCAAGCGGCATTCCTGCAAACCCAGGCGCATGGTACCGCCAAGATCGGAATCTTCGCCGCGTTTTTCAACGTCGCCGCTTGCGGTGCGCCATTCGGTAATTAAACCGATCACCGGATCGACACAGTTTTTATCGTTCTCGGTGGTATTGGCGCCCGGCAAACCGGCAAGATTTCGCGCAACATCGACAACTGCTGCCTGCATGCCGTAGCAAATACCGAAATACGGTACATTATTTTCGCGGGCATATTTCGAAGTCAGCACTTTGCCTTCAAAGCCGCGATCACCGAAACCACCCGGCACTAGAATCGCATCAACATCGCTCAAACATTTGCCGCTGTCTTCTTCCACCTGCTCGGATTCAAGCCACTTCAAACGGACACGTGTGCGTTGACGCAAGCCGCCATGCTTCAGGGCTTCCGACAGAGATTTATAGGCATCTTGATGGTCAACATATTTACCGACCACGGCAACGGTAACTTCATCAACCGGGTTTTCTGCTGCATCGACCGCCGCTGCCCATTCCGATAAATCGGCAGGCTTGGCCATGTCTTCCAGACGCAATTTCTCGATAACAATCTGGTCAAGTTTTTGTTCGTGCAACCAGAACGGTAGCTTGTAAACATTATCAACATCGACACAACTAATAACAGCTCGCTGATCGACATTGGTGAAGAGCGCAATTTTCTGGCGTTCGCCTTCCGGCAATGGCCTTTCGCTACGGCACAATAAAATATCGGGCTGAATACCAATGGTGCGCAATTCTTTTACCGAATGCTGCGTAGGTTTAGTTTTCAATTCGCCCGCTGCCGCAATATAGGGCACCAGAGTTAAATGCATGAAGATAGCGTTTTCACGACCGCGGTCGCTGCGAATTTGGCGAATGGCTTCCAGGAACGGCAATGATTCGATATCACCGACAGTCCCGCCAATTTCCACCAAAGCCACATCAAAACCATCAGTGGCTTCAAAAATGCAGCGCTTGATTTCATCAGTAATATGCGGAATGACCTGAACCGTTGCGCCCAAATAATCGCCGCGACGTTCTTTACGAATTACATTCTCGTAAATACGCCCGGTCGTGACCGAATTTTTTCGAGTCAGGCGTGTGCGCACATAGCGCTCGTAATGGCCGAGGTCCAGATCGGTTTCGGCGCCGTCGTCAGTGACGTAAACCTCGCCATGCTGGAATGGACTCATGGTGCCTGGATCCACATTGATATAGGGATCGAGCTTCATCATGGTGATTTTAAGACCGCGAGCCTCAAGAATGGCCGCGAGAGAAGCAGCTGCTATGCCCTTGCCAAGCGAGGACACCACACCACCGGTAACAAAAATTAGACGCGTCATTAGCAAACCCGGCGCTAGAAAGCCGTATTTTACCGGAGTCCGCCCAACTCTGCACTCAACTTTAGGGCCTTTCACTAAATTCATCGAAACGCGCTTGACCGAAAACGCTTAACCGCCCATCCTGCCAACCTCTCTGAACATAATTAAAAACAATGAATTCTCGCTATAACGCCGCCGATATTGAAGTTTTGTCCGGTCTTGACCCGGTCAAACGCCGCCCTGGCATGTACACAGACACCACGCGCCCGAATCATTTAGCGCAGGAAGTGGTCGATAACTCGATTGACGAGGCCCTGGCCGGGCATGCAAAAACCGTCGAGGTCACGCTTTATTCCGATGGCAGTTGCGAAGTAAGCGATGACGGCCGTGGTATGCCTGTGGATATTCATCCGGAAGAAAAAATTCCCGGCATTGAATTAATCATGACGCGTCTGCATGCCGGCGGGAAATTCTCGAATAAAAACTACACGTTTTCCGGTGGATTGCACGGCGTTGGCGTTAGCGTGGTGAATGCATTATCGAAAAAAGTTGAAGTGTTTATTAAGCGCGATGGCAATGAATATCGCATGCAGTTCCAAAATGGCGACCGCACTTCGCCACTGGAAATTATTAATACGGTCGGAAAACGCAATACCGGAACACGCTTGCGGTTCTGGATTGACCCAAAATATTTTGACACTCCGAAATATGCGGTAAAAGCACTGCGGCATTTATTACGCGCCAAAGCGGTGCTCTGCCCTGGCCTGACCGTCAAATTATTCGATGAAGCCACCGGCGAGCGTAACGAATGGTTTTATGAAGATGGTCTCAGCGATTATTTGCGTGGCGAGTTAACGAATCGCGAATACATTCCGAATGAATTATTTGTTGGCAATTTAAGCAAAGACACCGAAGTGGTGGATTGGGCCGTCGCTTGGATACCTGAGGGCGAATTAGTACAGGAAAGTTACGTCAATCTGATTCCAACCGCACAAGGCGGCACCCACGTTAACGGGTTGCGTAGCGGCTTCACCGATGCCTTGCGTGAATTTTGCGATTTCAGGAATTTATTGCCGCGCGGCGTAAAACTGGCACCGGAAGATGTCTGGGATCGCGTCAGTTATGTGCTATCAGTAAAAATGACTGACCCGCAATTTTCTGGTCAAACCAAAGAACGACTGTCATCGCGACAAGCGGCCGGTTTTGTTGAAGGTGCATCGCATGATGCGTTTTCACTTTGGTTGAATACCCATACCGAACTCGGTGAACGCATTGCGCAAATCGCGATTGATCGTGCTGCCGCGCGTTTAAAAACCGAAAAACAAATTGTTCGTAAAAAAATTACCCAGGGCCCTGCCCTGCCTGGCAAATTGGCCGACTGCATTTCGCAGGATTTATCCCGCACCGAAATATTTTTAGTCGAAGGTGATTCCGCAGGCGGCTCGGCGAAACAGGCGCGCGATAAAGACTTTCAGGCAATCTTGCCATTGCGCGGAAAAATCTTGAATACTTGGGAAGTAGAAAGCGGCGGCGTGCTGGCTTCCAACGAAGTTCATGATCTTGCCGTTGCGATAGGCTGCGACCCAGGCGTGGATAAAATTGATGGCCTGCGTTACGGCAAGGTGGTGATTCTGGCCGACGCCGATTCCGATGGTCTGCATATCGCCACATTATTGTGCGCCTTGTTCCTCAAGCATTTCCCGGCGCTGGTGAAAGCCGGTAATATTTTTGTTGCGATGCCGCCTCTGTTCCGTGTTGACGTGGGCAAGCAAGTTTTTTATGCCTTGGACGAAGAAGAAAAACGCATCTTGCTCGAACGTATCGAGAAAGAAAAAATGCGCGGCGCGGTGAATGTCACCCGTTTTAAAGGTTTGGGCGAAATGAATCCTTCGCAGTTGCGGGAATCCACTATCCATCCCGACACTCGTCGCTTGGTGCAACTCACCATTGATGATGCAGCAGAAACAAAGTCCTTGATGGATATGTTGTTGTCGAAGAAACGTGCAAGCGATCGAAAAGCCTGGCTGGAACTGAAAGGCGATATGGCGAGTTTGGAAATTTAGTTCTCTCGTAGGAGGGCCTTCTAGGCCCGAAAAATTGCTCGTAGGAGCACTCACGAGTGCGAAACAGATTGCGACGCTATTACAGAAACATTCACGAGCACCATAAGAATTATCGCAGGTTTATCGCGCTCGTGAGCGCTCCTACGTTCAACGTTTTGCTTTATAAAATCGCGTCGAAAAACTTGCGTATTAGCGCCTGCACATGGCCTGCTTTCGCCTCATCATAATGGCGACTTTCTTCGTCCATGTAGCTGGCTTGTGATAATTCCAACTGCACGGTTTCAATATTATTGGCGAGATCATGATACTCACGGGTTATGTGGCCGCCTTTGAAACGGCCATTGCTCACGGAAGTGAATCTTGTTTGTTCCGATAATATTTTTTCAATCGCGTTTTGCGTGTCGGGTTTGCAACTGACACCTGCCACGGTTCCCAGATTGAAATCCGGCAAAACTCCATCAAATAAAAACGGTACTTGCGATTTAATCGAGTGGCCTTCCCATAGCAATACCCGACCATGCAGAAAATGGAGACGTGCAATTTGTGTTTTCAGGGCATGATGATAAGGCCGCCAGTAATGCTCGATGCGTGCATTTATTTCATGCTCGCTCGGCCAATGACCTTCAAGATAGACCGGCTCGCCACTGAATTGCCGTATCGGGCACAGGCCTGTTGTATTTTGTCCGGGATATAGACTCACATCGTCCGGCGGTCGATTCAAATCAATCACGTAACGTGAATATTTCGGCTGTAAAATAGTAGCGCCCAGCGATTTTGCAAAATCATACAAGCGACTCACATACCAATCGGTGTCGGGTGCAGAACGGGCATCTGTTTGCATTCTTGCCTGCAAGGCTTCTGGAATAGTACTACCGTCATGCGGCAAGCTAATCAGCAAGGGGCTCGTACCCAAATGGATTTCAAAAATATCGTTTTGCATTTTTAGCCGAACCTTTCTAATCGATAAGGCTTGGGATCGATGATGCACTCTCGCTGGCAAATCAAATCAGCCAATAAATGTCCGGTAACCGCCGACATGCTAACGCCCAACATGCCGTGGCCAGTCGCGAGCCAAGCGTTTTTATAATTAGGCGTTGCGCCAAGAATCGGCAAATCGTCCGTGGTCATCGGCCGCCAGCCGTACCATTCTTCCAATTTCAAGGGGCCAATACCTTCGTGCAAATATTCATTCGCGCCGCGTTCCAAAGCATCCAGACGGCGGCGATTCAAACGCTCGTCGTAACCTGAAAACTCCATCGTACTGCCCAAACGATAACCACTACCCCAAGTCGTTACGCAAACGCTACGCTCTTTCAAAACCACGGGTCGTTTCGGTGCAATCGTCGGCCGCGTGTACGTAATGGAATAGCCTTTGCCCGGCTGTACCGGCAGATTTATACCAATGGCTTTCATGATTATTGGTGACCACGGTCCCAGTGCAAAACAATAATCCTGCGCCTGATATTCACCAAGCGAGCTTATAATTTTTTGTACTTTATCGTGTGTCGTTTCAATACTCAGCACTTCGCATTGTTCAATAATTTCGCCACCGAGTTGTTTGACGACTCTGGCTAATTCGGCGGTGTAACGATCCGGCCGCAAATGTGCGTCACCGGGATAATGCACGGCACCGGCCATGCCCGGCTTTAAGGCGGGCTCGTTTTTTGCCAAAGCCTCACTCGATAATATTTCAGTCACTAAACCAAATTCGCGTACGGCTTCGGATTCCATAGCAGCCTTTTCAAATCCGGCCTGCGATTTATAAACGTTATATAAACCGCTCGCAGCGAATTCGCAGTCGAGTTGCTCTTGCTTCACCAGCTCTTCAAGCAAACGCCGCGAGTTGTGCAATAAATCCATTTTCGCCAATGAACTTGCACGCCAATCTTTCTGATTACAGCGACCAGCAAATTTTAAAAGCCAGGCGATTAAATGCGGGTCTAAGGTGGGTTTAACATAAAACGGCGCATCCGGCGTGAGCATCCATTTCATGGCTTTCAACACCATGCCCGGTGCGGCCAATGGAGGAATATGGCTCGGTGTAATGGTGCCACAATTACCTAGAGAAGTTGCTGCACCAATACTGTCGCGCTCTAGTACGCAGACGCTGCGACCGGCTTTTAATAAATAATAAGCGCAGGCCAAGCCAATGACGCCGCCGCCCAAAATTAATACATCTGGCTGGTTTTTTTGCATGGTTCAATACTAACGTAATTAGCCAATGCTGCTAACGCGCATAGGCGGTAAAGTCCAATAAGTCAGCGCACGCCATAGCCATTCCATCGGGCCGTAGCGGAAATAGCGAAGCCACAGATGACTAAAAATAACTTGCAGAATAAATACAGCAAGCACAAACAAGGCTAAATCAGCGCGACCCCATTGATTCCAGAGGCCAAAACCATAACCGAAAAATACCGTGCTGGCGATCAACGATTGCATCAAATAATTAGTCAGTGCCATTTTACCTGCGGGCGCTAAAAGCCCCAGAATTTTTCTACCTGAAGCAAAACTCATCGCATAAGCAATGCTACTGAGATAAAACAGGCTCAAGGGCAAATTACCTATCGTCATTAAAGCTTGCTCAAGCATGCCTTGCGATGTCATAAAACTATGGCCATACACGGCATTTGCAATACCGATTGGCAGTGCCGCCAGCAATGCACATACCATAGACGAATTCAGAAAAAATGCGCGGTTTGCTTTCAAATCGAGCAAGCAGCCCGAACGCATGACGGCAGCTCCAATCAGAAAAATGCCGAGCGCTCCTATAAAAACGTAGTGCTCGTAACTCAGCATATGCAAAAAATCTGATAGTCGCTGATTCACCACTTGCCAATAACTACCAGTGGCGTAAATGTGTGCCGCTTGAATCGCCAGATTTGCGTTATCTGCCGACTCTACTGCTATTTTTTGCAGTTCTCCTTCTGAAAGAAAGCTCATGCTGACACTTGATAACAACAATAAACAGGCAGGGCCGAGATAAAGCATAACCCCAATAAGGCCGCATGCTCGCAGCGACATAAGTGGCAAGCACATTAAAACAAAGGCGACCAGGGCATAGGAATGCAAAATATCGCCGGACCACAATAAAGCGATATGTAATAAACCAAAAATAAGTAGCGCCATTGTTCTACGAAAATATAAAAGCCTGAATGCGCGACCATCCAGCGCTGCCTGCGTTTGCATGACAACAAAGCCCATGCCAAACAGCATCGAAAACAATACCCAAAACTTACCGGTAATAAAAATTTCGGTCAGCCTTGCAACGGCATAATCCCATCCGATAGTTGCTGCCGGAATACCTTCGCCAAATTCCTGCAAGGGTCGATTGAAGTACTCGATATTCATCAGAAAAATACCGAGCAATGCAAAGCCGCGAAGTACATCGAGC
>JAYSXB010000300.1:0-7070 GCA_043717775.1 Arenimonas sp. | reverse complement strand
CCGCAAGCGTCGCTGTATGGCGCGTGTGGCAAGCGCATAGTGGTGCACAACCTGCACAATTGTCGGGCCATAGTCTGGGCGAGTACGCCGCTTTGGTGGCGTCCGGTGCCTTGTCTTTGCATGATGGCGCCAAATTGGTGCGTGAGCGTGGCCGTTTAATGCAAGCTGCGGTACCGGCAGGCATGGGTGCGATGGCGGCCGTGCTGGGTGCTGAAGATAGTTTGGTGGAAGCTATTTGCAAAGAAGTTTCAACGCCCGATTCCTGCATTGTTCCCTGTAACTACAATTCGCCCGGTCAAATTGTCATCGGCGGTCATGCCACGGCACTTGAGCGCGCTACTGCGGTATTGAATGAGCGTGGTGTGCGCAAAGTGATTCGGGTTGCCATGAGCGTGCCATCGCATACGCCGCTGATGCGCGATGCCGCGGCACAGCTTGGCCAATTTATGAAAACACTGGCATGGTCGATGCCTGGTCGCAGCGTGATTCAAAATGCCGATGTGCTCGCGCACGCGAATATTGAAGCCATTCAAGACGCGCTTGTTCGTCAATTGTATTCACCGGTTCGCTGGACCGAATGCGTGCAAAAACTCGCTGCCAATGGTGCAACGCATATTGTTGAATGCGGGCCAGGCAAAGTATTGTCGGGCTTGATCAAGCGCATTGATAAAACACTGGATGCTCGTGCGATTGGTAGCAGTGCAGAGCTGTCGGCTGCGCTGACTGATCTGGCGTAATTTTACCCTCTCCCCAGCCCTCTCCCGACGGGAGAGGGAGTTTGAAAACGAAGGACACCAATGACCCATCATCATTCATTGCAAGGCGAAGTTGTTTTAGTTACTGGCGCAAGTCGTGGTATTGGCGCAGCGATTGCCGACACACTGGCAGCGCAAGGCGCGAAAGTAATAGGTACTGCCACTAGCGAAAGCGGTGCGAACGCGATTAGTGAACGCATGGCAGCTCTGGGTGGCGTTGGCAAAGTATTGAATGTGACCGATGGCGCAGCAGTGGATGCATTAATCGATGCCATCACGACCGAATTCGGAACGATCTCTATTTTAGTCAATAACGCCGGCATCACCCGTGATCAACTTTTGATGCGAATGAAAGACGATGATTGGTCGGCGATTCTAGACACCAATTTGTCATCGGTATTTCGCACCAGCAAAGCGGTGATGCGTTCAATGATGAAAGCCCGCAAAGGTCGCATCATCAATATTGCATCGGTGATTGGCGTTACAGGTAACGCCGGTCAATCCAATTACGCGGCGGCCAAGGCGGGTATCATTGGTTTTAGTAAATCGTTGGCAAAAGAAGTCGGATCGCGTGGTATTACCGTCAATGTTATTGCGCCGGGCTTTATTGAAACCGATATGACGCAATCCATGCCAGCAGCGCAAAAAGAAATCATGATGGGGCAAATTGCGCTCGGACGTTTTGGTGCGCCGCAGGATATTGCCGACGCAGTCGCCTTTCTTGCGAGCCCGGCAGCTGCCTATATCACCGGTCAAACCCTGCATGTAAATGGCGGTATGTACATGGCCTAAGCTGATTCTTGGGCTTTTTAGCTTATGAAACCGGCAAAAACTGTTTTTTAACATTTGCAGCATGTGAAATTAGGATAAAATGCCGACCACTGTATTATGATGCCAGCGCGACAGGCGCCCGTTGGAATCAGCTTAAAGTTTGCGCCCGAATAATTTACTCCGGGAGGAGAACCAATCCATGAGCACCATCGAAGAACGCGTCAAAAAGATCGTTGTAGAACAACTGGGTGTCAAAGAAGAAGAAGCCACCAACAATGCTTCGTTCGTTGATGATCTCGGCGCTGATTCGCTCGACACCGTTGAGTTGGTGATGGCACTTGAAGAAGAGTTCGAGTGCGAAATCCCGGACGAAGAAGCTGAAAAAATTACTTCCGTGCAACAAGCCATTGATTACATCAAGGCACATGTTAAAGCTTGATGTTTTGCGCCTAGTTTGAATGTCGAGGCCGCGCATGCGCGGCCTTTGCATTTATACGTTTTAACTATAGTCGTCAATTGTCTGTAGATTTATAATTATTCTTTCCGATTCCCGGCTTTGAGTTTGGAGTTTTTATGAGCAAGCGTCGCGTTGTTATCACCGGAATGGGCATTGTATCGCCCGTAGGCAATACTCTCGATGCTGCCTGGGACAGCATAAAAAACGGTCGCAGCGGCATCGGGCAAATCACCCATTTCGATACCGCGCAATTTGCCACACGCATCGCCGGAGAAGTGCAGGACTTTGATCCAAAATCATTCCTGCCACCTAAAGACGTAAAAAAAATGGACACCTTTATCCATTATGGTTTGCATGCTTGCTTGAGCGCGCTGGAAGACTCCGGTCTGGAAATTACCGAAGCGAATGCAGAGCGCATCGGGGCTTTGGTCGGTTCCGGTATTGGTGGCGTGCGTGGCATTGAAGAAAGTGCAGTCGCTCTGCATTTAGGCGGCCCACGCAAGGTTTCACCGTTTTATATTCCCAGCACGATCATCAATATGTTGCCGGGTCAGCTGACCATCATGAAAGGCATTAAAGGCCCGAATTTTTCAGCGGTGTCGGCCTGTGCAAGTGCCAATCACGCATTCGGCATGGCGATGCGCATGATTCAATACGGCGACGCCGACGTGATGGTGGCCGGCGGCGCAGAACATGGCATTACGCCAACTTCGGTAGCCGGTTTCAGTTCGATGAAAGCGATGTCCACGCGCAACGATGAACCCCAGCGTGCCTCGCGTCCCTGGGACAAAGACCGCGATGGTTTTGTGCTCGGTGATGGTGCAGGCATTCTGATTCTTGAAGAATACGAACACGCCAAAGCGCGTGGCGCAAAAATTTATGCCGAACTCGCCGGTTTTGGTGCCAGCTCCGATGCAAACCATATGACCGCACCCAGTGAAAACGGCGATGGCCCTGCGCGCTGCATGACCATGGCAATGCGCGATGCCGGAGTGAATGCCGATCAAGTCGAATACTTGAATGCACATGGCACTTCAACTCCGCTCGGTGACCTGGCTGAAACCCACGCAGTGAAACGCGCGTTTGGTGATCATGCCTATAAAACCATGGTCAGCTCGACAAAATCCATGACCGGACATTTGCTTGGTGCTGCCGGCGGTATCGAAGCCATATTTACGATATTGGCATTACATACCGGTGTTATTCCACCGACGATAAATCTGGAAAATCCGGGCGAAGGTTGCGATCTGGATTATGTTCCCAACGTCGCGCGCGAAAAGAAAATTACCATTGCCGTGTCGAATGGTTTTGGTTTTGGTGGCACCAACGGAACCCTGGTTTTCAAAACACTCTAAATTAAAGCAAGGCAGCATAGGCCCTAATGATCCAGCAAGCGCTGCCTCGCGATTTGTCATTGATAGATCTTCAGCGTCTTGCGCCTGAGCGTTATGCCTTGCTGCTCGAATCAGTCGCCGATAGCAAGGCGTTATCGCGCTGGGATTTTCTGTTTATTGCCAATGGCGAAGGCTTGGTCTGCGACGCCGCAGGTCAAACACAAACTCTGGCAGGCGAAAAAATGCCGGGTTTATTTCTGGATGCGCTTGATATCGTCTGGAACAGCATGTTTGAGTCTCTTGCACATTCAGACATCCCTTTTCGTGGCGGCTGGGCCCTGTTTTTTGCCTACGAATTAGCCGGTCAAGTCGAATCGCGTTTAAAACTTCCGCTTGCCGGCAATCCATTGCCGATGGCTCTGGCTTTGCGTTGTCCAGCGGCAGTGTTGCGAAATAAAAATACTGGCGAAGTATTTGCAATCGCCGAAGCGGGCAATGAAAATTTGCTGGCACAGCTTCAGCTCGATATTGCAGCGGCCTTAAAATTAATGCCGTTGCCCGAGTTGTCCAAGCCAGTGAATATCGATGAAGAAGCTCCCGAAAAATTTCTGGCCGGTATCGAAAAAATTCATCGGTATTTAAATGAAGGCGATACTTTTCAAGTCAATTTATCGCGTGCCTGGCGCGCAGAATTTTCGCAAGCGCCAGAACCGGCATCGCTCTATCAAAGTTTATGTCGGCACAATCCGGCACCGTTTGCCGGTTCGCTAATCTATAAAAACTGGGCGCTGATAAGTTCCTCACCCGAGCGTCTGGTGTCTTGCCATCATGGCGATGTACAAACGCGCCCGATTGCCGGAACCAGGCCGCGCTTTGAAGGCGATAATGACGCGCATCGCATTCAGGAATTAGTCGGGCACCCCAAAGAGCGTGCCGAACACGTTATGTTGATCGATCTGGAACGCAATGATCTGGGCCGTGTTTGCGAGCCTGGCAGTGTGCACGTCGATGAATTGATGGCAGTCGAAAGTTATGCGCATGTGCATCATATTGTTTCCAATGTGCGTGGACGCCTGCGCGATCATGTAACGCCCGGGCAGGTGATCGCGGCGGTATTTCCTGGCGGCACCATTACCGGTTGTCCGAAAGTGCGCTGCATGGAAATTATTGCCGAGCTCGAAGCCGAAGCGCGCGGGCCCTATACCGGCGCCCTGGGTTATTTAAATCATAACGGCGATATGGATTTGAATATTCTGATTCGTAGTGCATGGCTATCAGGAAAAAATTGTGAGCTGCGTGCCGGTGCCGGGATAGTAATCGACTCCATCGGCGAACACGAATTACAGGAAACCCGTGCGAAAGCCAAGGGCTTGCTGCGTGCACTTGGTGAAAAGGTATGATAACAACGCGCGTCATTAATCTTGTCGGCCTTGAACAAAGCTTTGCACTCAATGACCGCGGCCTGGCCTATGGCGATGGCGTATTTGAAACCCTTCTGGTGCATGCCGGTGAACCGGTGTGGTGGACTGAACATTGGCAACGATTGCTGCGCGGCGCTGAAGTATTAAAAATCCCTGCACCGAATGAAGTGATTGTTCGCAATGCCTATCAGGCATTGCTGACCAATCATGCCGATTGCGTTCTTAAAATTATTTTGACGCGCGGCAGTGGTGGTCGCGGCTATGCGTCTCCCGATAATGTCGAACCTAGAATTATTCTTTCCGTGCACCCAGCACCGACAAAAATTCATCAGCCGCTTACTTTACGTTGGTGCGACACAACACTTGCCCGTCAGCCTTTGTTGGCCGGCATAAAGCATCTAAATCGGCTTGAACAAGTATTGGCGCGCAACGAATGGCAGGATCAAAATATTTTTGATGGCCTGATGTGCGATACCGAAAACAATGTGACCTGCGCAACGTCGGCCAATGTGTTCGTGAAAATCCAGGGGCAATGGCTAAGTCCAAAAATAGATCAGGCCGGTATTGCCGGAATTGCGCGAGCCTGGGTATTCAAACAATGGCCGAACGCTCAAGAAGCCCAATTGTCGCGACTTGAAGTAGAGCAGGCCGAGGCAATTTTTATTTGTAATGCCGTGCGCGGTATCCTAGCGATCAAGCGTTTGGGGGGTGCTGAATTTCCCGCAGATCAGGATATTCGGGATTTGCAAAATCGATTAGCACTAGAGCAGCCTGCGTTTGCAATGGGAGAAAGTCGTGGCGCGTAAAAAAATTACCAAGGGTCGCATCAAGAAAACTTTAGCCTTGCTAATGGTCGCTGCTATTGTTGCTGTGGGTCTGCTTTGGCAACACTATCAGGCCTTTGCCGATAAAAGTTTGGTGATGAGTTCGGAAGAACGTATTTTATCGGTGGAGCCAGGCGATGGCTTTCATGATGTGCTGAAAAAATTACGAGAGCTTGGCGTTAATCAAGGCAATGATCTCGAATGGAAGGCACTGGCCAAGCAAATGAAAGTAGCATCTCATTTACAGGTCGGCGATTACGCGATTACCTCGGGTTTAAGCCCACGCAGTATTTTGCAGCGACTGGAAGACGGCGATATTATTCAAAGAAAGTTTGCCTTGATTGATGGCTGGAATATTCGCGACTTGCGAAGATCACTAAAAAATACCGCTCACATTGAACACATCACAGACCAACTAAGCGATACCGAATTGATGGCTAAGCTCGGTGCCGAAGGCGTGCATCCGGAAGGCCGTTTCCTGCCCGAGACCTATTTGTATAGTCGTGGCACCAGCGATTTTGATCTATTACAGCGTGCTTTCAAAGGCATGCAAGACGCACTCGCCGAAGCTTGGAATAAACGCCAAGACGGCTTGCCGTTGACCAATGCAGACGAGTTACTGACGCTGGCCTCCATTGTCGAAAAAGAAACCGGCGCTGCCGAAGAACGCCCCATGATTGCCGGTGTTTTTATTCGCCGAATGAATACCGGTATGCGTTTGCAAACCGACCCCACGGTTATTTACGGCATTGGCTCGACCTATGACGGCAATATCCGCAAGAAAGATTTGCAAACCGACACCCCTTACAACACTTACACTCGCGATGGTTTGCCGCCCACTCCAATTGCCATGCCAGGCAAGCCTGCACTTGAAGCAGCAGCACAACCTGCCGATGGCGACGCGCTATTTTTTGTTGCACGCGGCGATGGCAGTGGTCGCCATGTGTTTTCAAAAGACCTCAATGAACACAACGCCGCCGTGCGTCAATACTTGAATAATACGCGATGAGCGGATTCCTGATTTCCCTTGAAGGCGGCGAGGGCGCGGGTAAAACTACCGTGCTGAATGCTCTGCGCGAATGTTTACTCGAACATCATTTTGAAGTCGTCACTACACGCGAGCCCGGGGGTAGTATTGCCGGTGAAAAAATTCGCAAAATTTTACTAAGCCCGGAACTAAAATTATTTTCAGAAACCGAATTGTTACTGATGTTTGCCGCCCGTGCCCAATTAGTGCGTGAACTGATTCAGCCAGCAGTCGCTCGCGGAGCTGCCGTCGTGAGTGATCGCTTTACTGATGCTTCATTCGCCTATCAGGGTGGTGGTCGTGGTTTGGATATGGGTCGCATTGCCGAGCTGGAACGCTGGGCGGCCGTGATTAAACCGGATCTCACTTTTTTATTGGACGTTTCGGTACAGCAGGGTTTGGAGCGCGCGCGCTTACGTGGTGGCGAGCTGGATCGAATCGAATTAGAACGCGAAGATTTTTTTGAACGCGCGCGGGCGAC
>JAYSXB010000299.1:0-18350 GCA_043717775.1 Arenimonas sp. | reverse complement strand
CCTGTCGCGCCTAAAGGCGCTCCTACGTTTATTGCGGCATATCGGGCCTAGAAGGCCCTCCTACCAGTGAAATACGTTGGCGCCATTGCTTTGCTTTTTGTTTCAGGGCGATGCTGTCCATCGACAATAATTGGCCTTGTTCGAGTTTTGCGACACCGGCGATCCAGACATCGCTGACTTGCTGGCGACCGCAGGAATACACCAATTGCGAAATCACGTTGTACATCGGCTGAGTTTCAATGGCGCTCATATCGACACAAATCAAATCGGCTTGCTTGCCGATTTCAATCGAGCCTATCAAATCACCCATGCCCATCGCTTTTGCACCGCCTAATGTTGCGACATGCAATGTGGAGGCAGCGTCTAATGCCGTCGCGTCTGCGGACACTGCTTTCGCCAACAAAGCCGCGGTACGCAGTTCATCGAACATATCCAAGTCATTATTACTGGCGCAACCATCGGTGCCGATCGCCAAATTAACGCCGGCGAGACGCAGTTTTTCAATCGGGGCAAAACCCGAGGCCAGTTTCATATTCGATTGCGGACAATGCACGACCGACACACCGCGATCGGCACACAAGGCAATCTCGGTATCGAGTAATTGCGTCATATGCACGGCGATCATGCGGTCATTCCACAGCCCAAGCTGATCGAGTCTGGCAATCGGGCGCATGCCATGCAGCTTGATCGATTCTTCTACTTCGTGCGCGGTTTCATGGACATGGCAATGCACGGGAATATCGAGTTGGTCCGATAGCAATCGAATTTGCTCGAAGTTTTCATTGCACACGGTATAGGGCGCATGTGGCGCGAACGCTGTGCGGACCAGATTATCGCGACGATAATTATCATGCACTTCGCAGGCTTTATCGAAATATTCGGCGTTTGATTTTGCCCAGGCCGAAGGGAAATCAATCACAGGCAATCCCACCAAGGCGCGAAAACCATGTTTACGATAGGTTGCCGCTTGCGCATCCGGGAAAAAATAATTGTCGTTGGTACAGGTCGTTCCGCCGCGAAGCATTTCTGCAATCGCCAGCTCCACGCCATCGGCGACAAATTCGGGCCCCATGACCGCCGCTTCAATCGGCCAGATATGTTCTTGCAGCCAAGGCATTAGCGGCAAATCATCGGCCACGCCGCGCATCAAGGTCATCGGGTTGTGCGTATGGGCATTGACCAGGCCGGGTAATAAAACAGCGTCCGGACGAGAGACGGTTTTCTTCGCGGAGTATTTTTTTGCTGCATCAAGTATCGGCAATAGATCGACAATCCGATCGCCAGAAACGACAACGGCATAGTTTTCAAACACTACGCCGTGAGGTTGTACGGGCACCACCCAACCTGCTTCGATAATTAAGTCACAGGCAATCAGTGCTTCAGACATATTTATTCCAAATTCTAATTTTCTCGCATCATTATTTCACGCGCGAGACATATTCGCCCGTACGTGTATCGACTTTGATTTTTTCATCTTGCGCGACAAACAACGGAACTCGAACTACAGCACCGGTTTCCAGCTTTGCCGGTTTACCACCGCCACCGGAGGTATCACCGCGAACACCTGGGTCGGTTTCGACAATTTGCAACTCAACGAAATTTGGCGGTGTTACTGCAATCGGTGCGCCATTCCATAATGTTACGACGCAGGATTCTTCACCCTTGATCCATTTGGCAGCATCGCCCACACCGGCAGCATTGGCTTGCACTTGCTCGAAGGTTTCTTCCTGCATGAAGTGCCAGAACTCGCCATCGTTATACAAATACTGCATATCGGTATCCATCACGTCGGCGGCTTCCAGATCGTCAGTTGCTTTCATGGTCATTTCGACAACGCGGCCTGATTTAATAAAACGGTATTTGATACGGGTAAATGCTTGGCCTTTGCCGGGTTTCACATATTCGGTTTCGGTGATGACGCACGGCTCGTTATTCACAATAATCTTACTGCCGTTTTTGACATCATTCATGCCGTATGAGGCCATGGTGTTACTCCTGAAAAATCTAAGGCCGCAGCGGCGGCATTGTTTGGTAAAATTGGGCTCTGATCAGCCATTCGGCTATTAAAATCAACCCACTAAGCCCACTATGATAACCGCTAACAGCCATTCTGCGCAGCCAAAGTCTTGGCAACAGCTTTGGCGTGAAGCCGTGCGTGACCCGCGCGAACTCCTGAAGATGCTGGCTTTGCCGCATCTGGCCTCACAAATCTCGGACCAAGCTGCCGCCCGGTTCCAGGTGCGGGTGCCGATTGGTTTTATTGCGAAAATGCGCCGGGGCGATGCCAAAGACCCACTTTTGCGCCAAGTTTTGCCTCTGCTTGAAGAAGACCAGCTTGCCGAGGGCTTTAGTTTTGATGCCGTCGGCGATGCCGCAGCCAAAGGCGGTACCGGCATAATCCACAAGTACGAAGGTCGCGCATTATTAATCACGACCGGCAGTTGCGCGATTCATTGCCGCTACTGTTTTCGTCAGCATTTTCCCTACGCCGAAGAAACCGCGGCCAGTTCGCATTGGTCCGAAGCCATTGCGTATTTAAAATCCGATATCAGTATTAGCGAGCTAATTTTGTCTGGCGGGGACCCTTTGTCTTTGTCCACTGCCAAGCTAAAAGAGTTAACCGATGCCTTGGCCGCAATACCGCATATCAAACGCTTGCGCATTCACACCCGCCTGCCAGTGGTGTTACCCGAGCGTGTTGATGCCGAACTGCTGGCTTGGCTGGACAATCTGCGCTGGCCGGTCGCCCTTGTTGTCCATGCCAATCACGCCAACGAGCTTGGTCTAGATGTTGCCGATGCGATTTCTAGGCTCAGGCAGCACGATGTGACCGTATTGAATCAGGCCGTGCTTTTGAAAGGCGTCAATGATGGAGTGGCCGAGCAAATACAATTGTCGGAACGTTTATTTGAAATCGGTGTACTGCCCTACTACCTGCATCAGCTCGACAAAGTCCAAGGTGCCTCCCATTTCCAAATTCCCGATCAACAAGCACGCGATATTCACCAAAGCTTGATGCGCGCATTGCCGGGCTATCTAGTCCCCAAGCTAGTGCAGGAAGTCCCCGGCGAGGCCAGTAAAACGCCCTTATGATGGCCATGTCGATGCGACTTCTGCTATTGTTAAAGCCCCCGAGTGTGAGCCTTTATCAGGTTAAGGAGTCATTGGATGGCAAAGCAGGACGCCGTCATCCGGTTGTTACTGGTGGAAGATCAACTTGAAGATGCCGAGCATCTGATCAGCATGTTGCGTAATGGCGGCATGGCTATCCGTCCGCAACGACCAGAATCCGAAGAAAATTTGCAGACTCTGCTAAGTAGCCAAAGTATTGATTTGGTTCTGGCCGCGTTTGATGCGAAATATATAGGCTTTGAGAAAGTCATGGCTGCGGTTACCGCCACCGGCAAAGACACACCCGTACTCGCATCTACTTCTGTCCTCAACGAAGAAAATGTACTCGCCGCCATTGCCGCCGGAGCGCGCGATGTTGCGCTACGCACGAAGGCGGAACACGTCCAATTTGTGGTTCGCAATGAATTCCAGTCGCTGTTGAGTCGCCGCAGTTTGCGCCATATTGAAGCGGCCTTGCGCGAAACCGAGCGTCGTTGCGACACCCTGATTTCATCATCGCGCGACCCCATCGCCTACATTCATGAAGGCATGCATATTCGCGCCAATGAAGCCTATCTTGAAATGTTTGGTTACGAAGAATTTGAAGATATTGAAGGTTTATCGGTACTCGATTTAATCGACTCGGCCCATGCCGATCAATTCAAGCAAGTGCTGAAAAATATTAGTAAAGGCGAAGCCCCACCGAAAAATCTGGAATGCGGCGCGGTCCGTAGTGACGGCAGTGAATTTGATGCCGTGATGGAATTCTCGACGGCGACCTATGAAGGCGAGTCCTGCCTGCAAATCGTGTTCCGCCAGCAAACCATCGATGCCGATATGGCGAAAGAACTCGACAATCTTCGTCAACGCGACCCAACGACCAATTTATACAACCGCCAATTCTTCATGACCGAAACCGAAGCGGTTGTTGCTGGCGCCGTCACAGGCAAAGCCAATCAGGCGTTACTGTTGATCGAACCAGATAATTACGAAAACCGTATTGAAGAAGTAGGCTTGGCACTGACCGACGAAGTGCTGAAACAAATGGCTATACGCCTGCAAGGGCTGATGGATGAAAATAGTATTCTCGCGCGTTTTGCCGACCATACTTTTGCCGTCCTTTGTCGTCAACACGATCACAAACAAACCCTGGCTCTGGCAGAAAAAATCCGTGCTGCTTTCGATGGCCATTTACTCGATATCGACCAACACTCGCTAGTGCTGACCGTTAGTGTTGGCGGTGTTCAAATTGGCGAGAAAATTGCCAGCGTGCCGCAAGTATTGGGCAAGTCGAATCAATGCCTGCAATCGGCAGAAGGTTTGGGCGGTAATCGTTGCGATATCTTCGATCCGGCCGCTCGCGACCGTGCCGAAGAAGAATTAATTCAGGCCTGGGTGTCGCGCATTAAAGAAGCCCTGAACGAAGATCAATTTGTCTTGAATTATCAACCGATGATCAGCCTGACTGGCGCGGAAGGTGAGGCCTACGAAGTGCTGCTGCGGATGACAGCACCCAGCGGTGAAATTGTTTCACCAGAAAACTTTATTCCCATCGCCGAAGAACACGGTCTGCTTGCCGATATTGATCGCTGGGTTATTGGCCGCACCATTAGTCTGCTCGCCGAACGCAAAAAAGCCGGCATTGATACCACTTTGTTTGTCAAAGTGACACCGGCTTCTTTGGTGGAAGGCGATTTACATAATTTCATATCGGCCCAGCTCAAAGCACAGGGCATTACCGGCGACAAACTGGTATTGCAAATTCCAGAATCGAAAATCTTCAGTCATCTCAAATCGCTGCAAGCCTTCCAGAAAATTATTGGCTCCTTCGGTTGCCGCTTATGCCTGGAACAATTCGGCACTGGTTTGAATTCCTTCCAGATGCTCAACCATTTTGAACCGGCCATCTTGAAAATTGACCGCAGCTTTATTCTGGACCTCGCAAAAAATACCGACAACCAGAAGAAGGTCAAGGAAATTGTCGAACAGGCACGCAAACTCGACAAGCAATGTATTGCCGAATTTGTGTCCGATGCCGGTAGCATGTCATTCCTGTTCTCGACCGGTATTGATTATGTGCAAGGTAACTTTCTGGCACCACCCATGACGACGATGACTTACGAGTTTTAGGTACCCTTTGATACAAGGGGCGGCAGCTTGCTGCGCCCCTACAACGGAATTCTTTTCAACCACTTCCTCGCCATTCGGCGAATGCTTTCCTCGGCTTCAGCGTCATCCGCTAACTCACTGATGACTCGCCAAGCCAGTGCATGCGATTCATCGCTCACGATAAATTCTTCGCTGCCAGTGGCATGTACAACGAAGCGAACATCATGATGATAATGTTCCGGCTCCGCACCGCGTACCGGAATTGCATGTCGTTCCAGATCAAAAATTTCAGGTTCAACAATCAAATCTGTCAGGCCCGATTCTTCCTCGGCTTCACGCAAGGCAACTTGCGCCAAATCACCGTCGCCATCGGCATGGCCACCTAACTGCAGCCAGCGCTCCAGCTTTTTATGATGCGTCAAAAGTACGCGCTCGCCGTCTTTTGATACCAGCCAACAGGAACCAGTGAAATGCCCCAACAATAATGTGCGCTCGCAGCAATTTTGCTGTTGCTCGGCAAATGCAATTAACAAGGCTTTGGAATGCCGGTTTTCCGGTTCATCTTCGATGTATTGGTTCAGCAAGTTCAAGACTTGCTGCTGTGCTGGTGAAAAATTGTCCAAAATCGCCTCTCGGTATTTGCACTGTGACTTGCGCCTCACTATCTGCGCAGAGTATGTTACCGGACTGAAGTGCCTACGTAGCAAAGCACTGAAAATTTGGCCGCAAGGTTTATTAACAACGAAATGCAATATTAGTTAGGGGAAAATTGATGGCGAGCACTGCGAAAACAGGATTAATATCACGCTTACTGCTTCGAAAGACCGTTGAGCAAGTTCAAAGAGAAACCGAAACCAGCACACTAAAACGCACGCTCGGCCCATGGAATCTCGTATTCTTGGGCATCGGTTGCATCATCGGCGCTGGCATTTTCGTACGTACCGGTAATGCTGCTGCATTGCATGCAGGGCCGGCAGTACTCATCTCCTTTTTGGTTGCAGGCGTGGTTTGTGGACTGGCAGGCCTTTGCTATGCGGAGTTGTCGTCAACCCTACCCGTTTCAGGCTCTGCCTATACTTACAGCTATACAACTGTAGGCGAATTTGCTGCTTGGATTATGGGCGGCCTCTTATTATTAGAATACGGGCTAGCAGCTTCTGTAGTTGCCGTAGGTTGGTCGGGATATGTCGTTAGCTTGCTTGGTGACTATGGCATGGTAATTCCACCTGAACTTACAGGCCCCTACGGACATACCATCATGAAGGATGGGGTTGCATTAATCGGGGCTGATGGAAACACCGTTACGGCTCTTTTTAATCTTCCAGCCTTCATGATATGCGCCGCACTTGCCGGACTACTTATCATCGGTGTTTCCGAAAGTGCAAAGGTCAACAATTTAATCGTTGCTATTAAAGCCACCGTCATCATTGCCTTCATCATTATCTGCGGTTGGTACGTGATTCAGCATTTCGACACACTGAAATCCAATTGGGACCCCTTCATTCCCGAAGCGACAGGTAAAGATGGTGAATTCGGTTGGGGCGGCATCTTCCGGGCGTCTTCAATCGTGTTTTTTGCGTACATTGGCTTTGAGGCAGTTTCTACCGCCGGGCAAGAGTCCAAAAATCCGAAACGTGATATGCCTTTTGGAATTATCGGGTCTTTGGTGATCTGCACGGTTCTGTACATTCTGGTCTCGATCGTGATGACGCTCATCGTTAACTACAAAATGCTCAATGTACCTGACCCCGTCTCTGTGGCTGTTGACGCGCTGGGTCCTGCTTGGGGCTGGTTTGCAAAAACAGTGAAGATAGGTGCAATTATTGGCTTAACCTCGGTAATTTTGGTCTTGATGTACGGCCAGACTCGAATTTTCTATACGATGGCGCGTGATGGCCTATTACCAAAAGTGTTTGCCAAGGTACATCCTAAGTTCCAAACCCCTTGGGTTAACACCATATTAGTTGGCTTGATTACTGCAGTTGCCGCAGCATTCTTTGACATCAATACTTTGGGTGATATGACCTCGGTGGGCACTTTAGCCGCGTTCGGCATTGTCTGTATGGCAGTCATCTGGTTACGCAAAACGCACCCTGATATTCCTCGCGGCTTCCGGGTTCCCTTGTATCCGGTTGTTCCCGTGCTTGGCATTATTTCGTGCTTTGCCCTGATCTTTACTGTCGAAACACGCGTTCTGATTTTTTTCGCCTGGTATGTATTGGCAGCAATTGTGCTTTATTTCTTGTACGGCATACGCAACTCCCGATTGCAAAAAGGCGAAGCTCCGCACGAATAAAGCGGAGGTATTTCACAAACTTAAAAACGGCGCGACTATCGCGCCGTTTTTTATTGTCGCTCGTAAAATACTGCTCCGTGGGAGCGGCGTAAACCGCGAATGCTTATAGAAATTCGTACCTATGAACATTCGCGGCTTACGCCGCTCCCACGATCCCATCAAATTTAGGGTTTTTCAGACCTCATCGTCCAACCCATCATCCACACCCAATAATTTATCGAGTGGCAATTGTTTCTTGGTATTGGCACCGAGTTTGCGTAATTTTTCAACGCGCCCAAGCAAATTACCCTTGCCAGTTCCAATGCGTTTGACCGCCGACTCATGGCTGCGTAAAGCTTTTTCCAATTGCTCGCCCACATTACTAAAATCTTGTTCCAGCATAACAAATTGGTCGTACAGACCACCTGCTTGCCGGGCAATTTCATCGGCATTGCGACTGCGGTCTTCCAGTTTCCATAAATGGGCAACCGTGCGCAGCGTTGCGAGTAAGGTACTCGGCCCGACAATCACAATATTTTTTTCCAGGGCATAACGATACAGCTGATCATCGACACGCAAGGCATCAATAAAAGCCGCTTCCACCGGAACAAATAGCAAAACAAAATCCAGAGTACGCAAACCCGGCAGGCTGGAGTAATCACGTTTCGACAAACCGTCGATATGCCGTTTCAATGAGCTCAAATGCTCATTCAGCGCCAAGCCGCGGGCCTCATCGGTATCGGCCGTGGTGAAGCGCTCGTAGGCGGTCAAGGATACTTTGGCATCCAGCACCAAGTCTTTATTTTCTGGCAAGCGGACAATAACATCAGGCCGGGGCCGACCGCCGTCTTCATCTTTCAAAACTTCCTGCACATCGAAATCGCGACCCGCCGTGAGGCCGGAGGCTTCTAAAATACGCTCCAGCACTAATTCACCCCAGGCACCCTGGCTGCGGCTGTCTCCCTTCAAGGCGCGAGTTAGATTGGCGGCATCAATGGTGATTTGCTGATTCAATTGTTTCAGCGAATAAATTTCCTTATTGGTGTTATCAACGGTTTCACGAAAGTGTTTGAGCTGCTCCTTCAATGGATCAAGCAAGCCACTCACTTGCTTTTGGCTTTGTTCACTGAACTTTTCAGCGCGCTCATCCAGTATTTTAGTCGCAGTGTTCTGGAAAGTTTCCATCAAACGCGCTTCGGCATTTTGAATGCCCATTATTTTTTCTACGTGATTACTGCGCTCAAGCTCAAGACGGGTTTCGAGCTCTGCCAATTTATTTTCGGCTTGGGAGTTACTGGATCGCAAACCGTTAATTTGCGCTTCCAACAGTTCTACCCGAACTTTGGCTTCACGTATTTGCTGTTCTCGCAGCTCACGCTCGGCCTGCGACAATGCCATTTGCTGGCGTTTTGCCATGCCGTAAAAAACAAACGCGCCCATTGCAAAGGCAATAAACGAGACCAGGAAAATTAAAAGTGTTTGCGACACGGTAGCTCCAAAAGAATCCAGAACCCGTGGGAGTGGCGTAAGCCGCGAATATTTCAGAAAATATTCGCAGCTTTAAACATTCGCGGCTTACACCGCTCCTACGGGACTTCAATTCTACCTTTGCAGGTGTCTCAAAAGTTGCGAAGGGTCGCCTTACTTAGGCTTTCTTGGCCCAGGCCACGCACCAGCCTTTTGGTGTTACGGCAAAACCCGGGAACAAGCTACAAGCACCGGTGGCAGCGGTAAAAAATTGGCAATTAGCGCAATTACTACCTGGCTTTTTGCTCGGCTCTTTTGAAGTAGCAGCATCGGCTACATATTTGAGCGCGACGGCACTAGGGTTCTCGGCGGTAAGCTTCTTTAGAGTCTGCGCGTAGGCTTGGCCGAATAACGGCAGGGCTACGGCGGCAGTGGCTGCTTGCAGGATAAAACGACGGCGGGCGTTGGCTATGGTGGTCATGGCTAGTCTCCTTGGAATGTGGTCAGTCTACTCACTCTGCGTGCCGGTAAAGTGATTTGGATCAAGTTGACGCACAATATTTATGGTATCCGTTAAACTTCACATCATGAACGACCTACCCTACGATCCCGGAAAATTAACAGCGCGAGCACTTGAGCTGGTTGAAACTACCCGCGAACTCGCGCAACGCGGCTGGACGCCCGCCACCAGCAGCAATTTTTCGATGCGGCTGGACGATAAACACGCCGCCATTACCGTTTCGGGCCGTGATAAAGGCCGTTTAACTGAAGCCGATATCATGGTGGTGGATTTACACGGCGAGCCGGTCGGCACTACCCAAAAACCATCTGCTGAGACTTTGCTGCACACGCATTTATATGCCCGCTACCCCGAGATTGGCTGCGTATTACACACCCATTCAATCATTCAAACGCTGGCATCACGGCTTTACGCAGCGCAGGGTTTTATTCGATTTGAAGGCTATGAATTGATCAAGGCATTCCGTGGTCAAACTACGCACGACACTTATTTTGATTTACCGATTTTTCCCAATACTCAAGATATGAACATTCTGGCCAAGCAAGTCGAAGCGAAACTGGACTCTGGTCCTTTATCGGGCTACCTGATCAATGGCCATGGGCTTTATGCCTGGGGCCGGGACATGATGGAGGCCCGGCGACATCTGGAAGCCTTCGATTTTCTGATTAATTGTGAACTTGAAATAAGGAAGCATAAGTAATGAGGAGCAAGAAGTAATGAGTCGCCTCCGTATTTTTTCCGAACAAGACACCGCCAACCCCATGTTGATTGCGCATGTGAGTGAATTTATTGCCGAGCAATTACAAAAAATTGGCGTGCGCTTCGAACAATGGGAAACAAGTCAGCCTATTAAAGCTGGCGCGTTGCAGGACGAAGTGTTTGTGGCTTACCGATCCGACATCGATAAAATAGTTCTGGAAAAAGGTTTCAAATCAGTGGATGTGGTGAGTATTTCACCTGATGATCCAGAACGCGAGACCAAACGTGCGAAATTCCTGAACGAGCATTTTCATAAAGAAGACGAAGTTCGTTTTTTTGTCGCAGGCTCGGGCTTGTTTACGCTGCATGTCGAAGACCGCGTTTATGAAATTCTTTGCACGCAAGGCGATTTAATCGGCGTACCTGACAGCACCAAACACTGGTTTGATATGGGGCCGGCGCCTTACTTTATTGCGATTCGTTTTTTTACCGAGCCAGATGGCTGGGTTGGCTATTTTACCGATACTGATTGGGCCGATAAATTTCCACGATATGAAAATGGGCAAGCGGCGTGAAAATAATTCTTACCGATATTGAAGGCACCACCAGTTCGATTTCCTTCGTCAAGGAAGTATTATTTCCCTATGCCCGTCGTGAGCTGCCTAACTTCGTACGCGAACACGCGACCGATCCAAAAGTACGCCACTGGCTAGACCAAGTGCAACTTGAATTAGGATCGGAATTTTTCAACGACGAACATTTAATCGAAACCCTGCTTAACTGGATTGATAGCGATCGAAAACATACGGCGCTGAAAGCATTGCAAGGCATGGTTTGGGTCGCTGGCTACCGTGATGGTGATTATGCCGCCCATATTTACCGTGATGCCATCGAAATGCTGAAACTTTGGCATGAAGCTGGCCATAAAATTTATGTGTATTCTTCTGGTTCGGTACCATCGCAGAAATTATTTTTCAGCCATACAAGCGATGGAAATTTGACGGAATTATTCTCGGGGTATTTTGATACCGAAATGGGCGGCAAACGTGATGTCGAAAGTTATCGTCGAATTGCTGCCACCATTGAAGAAAAACCTTCGGATATTATTTTTCTATCCGATATTGTTGAAGAGCTCGATGCTGCTCGTGAAGCCGGAATGGATTCCGTATTACTAGACCGTTTAGGGGACTATCCAAATCCACGCTTAGATGAAGCCACGCACGGGCATCAGCGGGTCACGAGTTTTAAAGCGATCAAGCCTTGAATCTAACTTGGCTATTGGATGCTTTCAGGCTGCTGGGTCAAGGCTTAAGTTTCTGCTTTCTTAGAGCGCCCAAATTGCGCACACCCATTGCGGGCTTTACAAGTTTCACACTCATCGCATTTTTGTTTGCCGGCTTATTCACGCTAGCTAGCTATTTCAAGGCGGGCGAAAAATCTTTTTTTGTTGAGAGCGCCTATGGCAGCTATGCCTTGCTGGTATTGGCTTTGCTTGCTGCATCGGCAGTTGCAGCCAATATAATCGGGCGTAAAGCTCTCTGGGTTTCTTTGGCATCGATAGCACTGGTCACTATCTCCACATGGACCTTGTTTCTGATTGTCTGGACCTACGATGTTCAGTTTTACGAAGTTTCCATGAGCGGTGCTGCAAGAATAATATTCGGCATTATTCTGCTTTGTCTGCTCCGCATATACATGCATTTCATGCAGCCACGAAGTGCATTCCGGATTATTGCCGCCAGCTTGTTTACATTAAGCCTATCTTTTTGGCCTTGGACTCAAAGTCTGCAGCAACCGATCTTCTATGGCATGTCCTCGGAGGAAGAATTTGCTACAGAAGAATTCGAGACGGCAGACAAGAGAGAACATTTTGATAGTGAGGCGGTATTTTCAGCACAAGCTAATCTACTGGAACAAAAACTGTCTCGAGTTGCCCCCCAAAATCCTGACAAAATAGACCTCTACGCCATTGGTGTTGCCGGAGATGGTAGCGAACGCGTTTTTCGCAATGAAGTGGAATATCTGGAAAAATTATTACCACTCCGCCTAAATGCTAACTACCTGCCATTGATAAACACGCTGGAAAACAGTGGTCAGGACAATGTTATCGCAAGCTTCACCAATCTTAAAAATGCCATGCATGGTTTATCTAGAAAAATGGATCCGCAACAGGATATTTTGCTAGTTTACCTGACCAGCCATGGCAGTCAGGACCATAAATTCTTGTTACAGCTTGGTAACCTTCCCCTGACTCAAATAACACCGAAAGAACTCGATTCGGCACTTAGCCAAAGCGGCATAAAACATCAGATTATTATTATTTCGGCCTGTTATTCCGGTGGCTTTATTGAGCCGTTGCGTAATGAACATCGGCTCATTATTACTGCTGCGCGCAAAGACCGTACTTCATTTGGTTGCGGTGCAGACTCTGACATCACCTGGTTCGGCAAAGCTTTCTGGGCCGATGCAATGAATGACCATGATGATTTTGAGCAGGCGTTCATTCAAGCTAAAAACGATATTGCCACTTGGGAAAAAAATGCAGATTACACTCCCTCAGAACCTCAAATGAGCATAGGCAAAGAAATGCAACGTCACCTGAAGTTGTGGCAAAAACAGTTACCGCTCAATCGTGCGAAGTTGCCGTTTTTGACTGCATCGAAAAGTCGGGCCGGGGCCCGGCCTACGGTTCCGCAAACTGTAAAAAATACGACAGGCTCTCGCTAAACCATTGTTCATTCAATTTGGCCCGCACTTCAATTTGGTGTTTGCCGACAGCTAAATTAGTGGGGACAGCAACGCGCCATAGATGCTGAGAAATTACCGCTTCCGACATCAAATCATACGCTCGCAATTGGGCTGAGCGTGCATCAATAATATTCTGCTCGACGACCGTCGGGTCCATAGCCTCGATTCGCAACATAGGCTTCCAATCGGAATCATCAATCCGAAACTCGACCGGTGTGTCGGACATGCCCATAAATACATTCGCAAAAATTCCGAAGGCTGGATAGGCTTTTTGGCGCAGGACTTTCGGTGCAAATAATTGCATCTGTTTACTGGCAGGGGCTCTGGCAACTTGCCAACTCAATTTGGCCGACTCTTTTTCTAGCCAATGCAATCTTGCGTAGCCATTGGGCGTACCGTCTTGCATCAAAGCATCGGGAAGACCCTCCGCATCCTTAACGCCTGACCAGAATGCACCGCAGGCGGCACCGACATTATATTCATGCAGCGGAAGTTTGCCTTTCCAGCCACTCTTGGCATCGTAAAAAACATGGCGCTGTGTATGCGCGTGGGCAGTCAATAGCAATGGATTATCGAAATCTTGCAACAGCGAAAATAATCGCTGACGATCAACATCTCGAAAAGTATCTTTATCCGGATTTGCATCGGCATCAAAAACCGGAATATGCATGGCGATAATAATTCGGCGTACTTTCGGCAACTGACTTAAGTAGGTTCGTAGAAACTGAAACTGCGACTCACGTAATCCGCCTACATATTTTGCAGGCACGCCAGAATTCGGTTCATGAATCACGTCATCGAGCACAATGACACTAACGCCCGACTCCTCCCAGGCGAAGGTGTCCGGGCCATAATATTTTGAAAAGGTTTCCAGAGAATTCTCGTCGTTGGCAGCGCCATAATCTCGATCATGATTCCCTGACACATGCAGCCACGCTGTATTCAAGCGTCGGGTAACTTTATTCATGGCGGGATACAAAGACAGATTGCCATGCACAATATCGCCAAGCGATATCCCGAGACTTGCTTGTGTCTTGCCGATCAAAGGTTCAATGATATCTTTTTCGTAATAGCTAACATCCTGATTATTTTTGGGTTGCGGGTCGCCGAAAATAAGTAAATCAAGTTTGTTTTTTATGGATTCAGTTTTGTACTGATTCTTTGATTTTTTCTGGAGTGCAAATTGAATGCCTTGATTCGCTCTTTCCGAATGCACATTGACCCAGAAATCCGGCAGTCCGGTTTCGCTGGTCGGAACATTCCAGCCATCGGGCTTAATCACGAACACCACGGTGGCTTCGGAGGGGTAAAGTAACCAATGGCCTTTGGCATCAGTTCTAACAATCACCTGCCCATCGGAAACAGCAACATCGGCTATGCCGGGTTCTGATTTATCCAGGACACCATTGCTGTTGCGATCATCAAATACCACGCCTTCGATAACGGGCGGCAGTGCAAAAGCCTTGATTGGCGAAAGAGCGAGTACGCATAAACTAGAAATAATTGCGATACGAAAGACAGGAAAACTCAGATTAATCATAAAGCAGTCATTCCCGCCCCCGATTACAGCATTCGAGGGCAGGCTGCGGCGGGAACCCAGTGACTTCGAGTTTTCTGGATGCCCGCCTGCGCGGGGACGACGATTGATCAGAGGTTCCATAGCTTACCCGCTATTTAATGAGCTTATTGATGGCGTTGTTTCAAATTCTCCTGCACTGCATTCCAATTCAAACTACGGGAACGCAGCAGCACCATCAAATGATAAACCAGATCGCTGGCTTCATTGAGTAAATCTTTTTCATCCTGAGCAACCGCTGCGAGCGCGGTTTCAACACCCTCTTCGCCGACTTTCTGGGCAATACGACGCACACCGGACTGAAATAATTTCGTCGTATAACTACCCTCAGGCATTGCCTGTTGCCGCTGTTCGAGCAAAGCATCCAGTTTGCCAATAAAGTTTTCGGGCGCAGCTTCAAAACAACTTGCCCGATTCAAATGACAGGTCGGCCCCGCTGGAATTGCCTGAATAAGTAGCGTGTCATTGTCGCAATCGGCCTCAATGTTTATCACCGAAAGCACATGGCCGCTAGTTTCACCTTTTTTCCACAAGCGCTGTTTACTTCGGCTATAAAAAGTCACCTGCCGGTCTTTTTGTGTGGCCACCAATGCTTCACGATTCATGTAACCGAGCATCAAGACTTGCAGGGTGTTGGCGTCCTGGATGATGGCTGGCAACAAGCCGCCTTGTTTGTTCCAGTCTAGTGAGTCGAAATTATTCATGCGCTTAGCTCCACCTTATTGCGTAGGGTGGGCACCGCCCACCATTGAACTATAACTATTATTTTAAACAATCCTATGGTCGGCAAACCGGTTCCCGACATTACAAAATCAAAAAGCACCGTCATCCCCGAATGCTTTTATCGGGGACCCAGTGACCTGATACATGGAAGCAACGACGCTGGGTCCGCGCCTGCGCGGGCATGACAGTACACTTATGTTGCAATAACTGGATGAGCTAAACATCACTGGGATTGTTTAGAGCATTCGCTATGATTACGTTCCATAGAGGTGGGGTCGAAAAATGCTCCTGCATTTTCGACATTCCCGCCATCCGTGGCGGTCACGTGCCCACCCTACGGACTGATATATTTCTATCGTGCAAAACTCGTTTTAACTCCGGGATTGGAATACTGCCGTTATGAAATACGGTTGCCGCAAGTGCTGCATCAACATCGGATTTCTCGAAGACATCGACAAAATGTTGAATTGAACCTGCACCACCCGAAGCTACCAAAGGTACCTGACACATCGCACGGGCCGCGCTTAACTGCTCGATATCATAACCATTGCGTGCGCCGTCGCTGCCCATGCAATTTAATACAATCTCGCCCGCCCCGCGCTGCTGTGCTTCGACAATCCAATCCAGAGTCGATTTTGCAAGCGCCTGCGTTTTATCAGGATCACCGGTAAATTGCCGCACTCGCCATTGACCATCTTCATCACGCAGGGAATCGATACCAACCACGACACACTGCACTCCGAATGCTTCGGCCAATTCATTGATCAAATCCGGTCGTAATAATGCCGGTGTGTTGATCGAAACTTTATCAGCACCCGCATTCAAAATAGCGGCAGCGTCTTGTACAGAGCGAATACCACCGGCAACGCAGAAGGGGATATCAATTAAATCCGAAACACGCTTGACCCATTCGCGATCTACCGAACGAGATTCGGGGCTGGCAGTAATATCATAGAACACCAATTCATCGGCGCCTTCATCACGATAACGCTGCGCCAATTCCTCAATGCCGCCCATCACGATGTGGTCACGAAACTGGACGCCTTTAACGACCACACCATTTTTTACATCAAGGCAAGGAATAATTCTGCGGCTCAGCATTCCAGCGCTTCCTGCAAGCTAAAACGGCCTTCGAGCAAGGCTCGACCAAGGATTGCACCACCGGCTCCGGCTATTTTTGCATCGCGAATATCTTGCAAAGTCTTCACGCCACCAGAGGCTTGTACTTGAATTGTGGGAAATCTGTTTGCAATTTCAGCATACAAATGATTATTCAGACCCGACAACATTCCATCGCGTTCTATGTCGGTACAAAGCAAGTGCAGCAAGCCCTTTGCCTGATAAAAATCCAGCATATCGAACAGATTTCTTTCGGATTGCTCGGTCCAACCTTTTACGGGGAGTTGCCACACGCCATTTTCATCTTGCCGAGTATCAAGCGCTATGGTTATATGTGCGGCGCCATATTCCTGGATGCATTCAGCGACTAAATCAGGCTCTTTAATGGCGAGCGTACCAATAACTACACGATCAATGCCACGGTTGATCAAAAGCTCGATATCCGATTTTTTACGAATGCCGCCGCCAGTTTGAATTTTCAACCCGATTTCTTTTTGCATCCGCATGGCAGTCTCGAGCAATGTGTAGGAACCCGCTTTTGCAGCATCAAGATCGACCAGATGCAGCCATGTTGCGCCTGCATTTTTATAATTGCGTGCCACTTCAAGTGGCTCGTTTGAATATAAAGTTTCTTGCGCATAATCGCCTTGCAGCAAGCGCACTACACGACCGTCGCGAATATCAATAGCGGGATAGATTTCGAAATTCATAGCGCTAAAAAATTCTGAAGTAATCGAGCACCCGCTTTACCGGACCGCTCGGGATGAAATTGTGCGCCCATCACATTGCCTTTTTGCACCATGGCTGAGAAAGTATTCCCGTGTGTACAGCTGGCGATGGTGAAATTGGAAACATCGGCAGCATAGCTATGGACAAAATAGACATTCTCACCCTGCAAGCCGTCACACAATGAGCGTGTTGTATTGACCATTAAATTATTCCAGCCCATATGCGGAACCCGGATACTTTTTTGCGTCGAAAGTTTTTTTACGCGCCCGGGCAATAAGCCAAGACATTCTGTATCGCCTTCCTCCGAGCTATCAAATAATAATTGCATGCCTACACAAATGCCCAATAGCGGTTGTTCAATGGTGGGAATAAAATCGAACAGTCCATTCTCGTGCAATTTATTCATTGATACTCGAGCAGCACCCACACCAGGCAAAATAACGTGAGTGGCATTCCTGATTTTTTTGGTATCGGAGGTCACTGGAGCTTCAACGCCCAAGCGTGCAAATGCCGCTTGCACCGATCCCAAATTTGAACCACCGGAATCCAGCAAGACTAATCGAGGACTCACAATACGCCCTTGGTCGAAGGTAAATCGCTGCCATTCCGTTTTACTGCTTCGCCCAATACGCGAGCAAAAACCTTGAAGCAGGCTTCAACCATATGATGCGCGTTGTCGCCCTGCACTTTTAAATGCAGATTCATACCGGCGGTTTCACAAATCGATCTGAAAAAATGTGGCACTAATTCAGTGGCAAGATCACCGACCATTTCACGCGGAAATTTGCCTTCAAAAACGAAATATGGCCGACCCGAAAGATCGAGCAATGCACTGGCATCGGTTTCATCCATCGGCAGACTAAAGGCGTAGCGAGCAATGCCGCGCTTGTCGCCCAGGGCTTGTTTCAAAGCCTGTCCAAGCGCCAAAGCAGAATCTTCTACCGTGTGGTGTTCATCAATATGCAAATCACCGGCACAGGTAAGTTCCAATGCCGTGCCGGAATGCTTGCCCAATTGTTCGAGCATATGATCAAAAAAACCCAAGCCCGTCGCAATAACAGGATTTTCCGCGCGATCTAGATTCCAGTTAACGCGTATTTTAGTTTCTTTGGTAATGCGTTCGATATTGGCGATACGCGGCGCATCGACGAGAACATGGGCAATCTCTGTCCATGAATAACTTGCAGCTCCTAATTTAAATCCTTTCACGCCAAGGTTGGCAGCGAACTGCATATCGGTTTCGCGATCACCGACCATGGCGCTGGCCTGCAAAT